>JANNKZ010000212.1:0-2370 GCA_031396515.1 Gammaproteobacteria bacterium | reverse complement strand
ACTCGCCTTCGGCCGAGCGCTCGAGCGCCTCGCCGATGTCGCGGCCCATCACGAACTGGTGCCCCATGATGCGCATCGCCTGGCGGAAGGCCGTGCGCACGACCGGCTCGCCGAGCCGCGCGACCAGCCGCTTCAGGAAGGATGCCGGGTCGCGCATTTCCGACTCGGAAGCACGCACCAGCCGGCCGGTCAGCATCAGGCCCCAGGTCGAAGCATTGACGAACAGGGAGTCGGCCTCGCCCAGGTAATCGGACCACTGGCCGGTCGAAATCTTGTCGGCGATCAGCCGGTCCGCCGTGTCGGCGTCCGGCACGCGGAGCAGCGCCTCCGCGAGGCACATCAGGATGATGCCTTCCTGCGACGCCAGGTCGTACTGCTGCAGGAACGCCTCGATGCCGCTCTTGCCGGTGCGGCGCCGGCGCGCCGCCGTCACGAGTTCCGCGGCGTCGCGGCGAATCTCCGCCCGGTCGGCCGCCGGCAGGCGCGCGAGATCGAGGAGTTCCGCAACGACCGTCGCCTCGTCCGCGAGGTAGCGTTCGTTGATCGCGGCACCGACCGTCGAGTCGAAGTCGTGCTCGTCGCTGCGCAGGAAGGGCATGTCCGAGACGTCTGTCATGGGAACCGATTCTAGCCGCGCAGCGCCAGGTAATCGCCGAGGATGCGGGCGTGGTCGAAGGCGAGCGCCGGCGTACTGGCCGGATCGGTGATGAGCACGGAGCCCGCGTCGTCGCCGGCCCGCGGCACGCCGGTCGCCGTGCCGACGAACACGATGCTGACGGTGTGGCCGCGCGGGTCGCGAGCCGGATCCGAGTAGACACCGAGCAGGCGTGTCAGGCGCACATCGAGACCGGTTTCCTCCCGCATCTCGCGACGCGCAGCATCCTCGACCGTTTCACCGATGTCCACGAAGCCGCCGGGCAGCGCATGTCCCAGGGGCGGCCCGCGTCGCTCGATCAGCACGATCGGCCGGCCCGGACGATCCAGGAGTTCGATCACGACATCGACCGCGACCGCGGGCGTGAGGGGCCTCGCCATCAGCGCGTGCCGCCGGCCGCGGCGCGCAACGTATCGGCCGCTGCCGCGCCGAGATAGCCGCGGATCAGGCGCCGTCCGGCGTACAGCAGCGGGATCAGCGCAATCGCCATGGACATCTTATAGAGGTAGTTGACCGTGCCGACCGCGAGGAACAGCGGGATCGGCCAGTGCTGCGGCCCGAGTACGAAGGCGATGTAGAGCACGATGAAACTGTCGACCAGCTGCGACACCGCAGTCGAGCCGGTCGCGCGCAGCCAGACGTAGCGCTCGCCGGTCGCGCGCCGGATGCGCTGGAAGATCGCGACGTCGATGAGCTGGCCGACCAGGAAGGCGGTGATCGAGCCGCCGATCGTCCACAGGCCCTGGCCGAAGACGCCGGCGAACGCCGCCTGCATGTCCGGCACGCCGCGCTCGACGCCGACCGTGACCCACCAGGACGCCGGCACGAGGCCGATCGCGAGATAAGCGAACACGAATGCATAGCTGATGAAGCCGACCGCGAGCCACGAGATCAGGCGCACGCCGCGCACCCCGTAGTGCTCGTTGATGACGTCCGTCAGGATGAACACGATCGGCCAGAGCATCACGCCGGCCGTGAACGACAGCGAACCGCTCTGGCCGAACAAGCGCCAGTCGAAGGGCGCGACGCCGAGCGTGTCCTCCAGCGCGAAGATCTTGACGCCGACGAACTCGGCGATGATCGCGTTCGTGATGAAGAGGCCGGTGAGCGCGATGAATAGCCGAGCGGGCCGCGACGAGAGGATCGCTGCGGTGTCTCCCGCCTGCCCGCTCATCCGGGATCCCGACCGTGCAGCTGCCGGATCGCGCGCCGCGCGCGCTTGTCGGGCCGCGATGGCGGCGCGACGTGCAGTTGGCGTTCGTGGCGGCGGTGCAGACGCCCCGCCTCGCGCCGCGCCCGGCTGTCGTCCGTCTCCTCGAAGCAGGCGGCCGCCTCGGCGGCGGGCCCGCGGCGGGACGGCAGCGTGCGCACGACGACCGTCACCACGTCGGGGCCCTGAGTGACGTCGAGCCGGTCGCCGGCCGCGACCTCGCGCGAGGGCTTCGTACGCTCGCCGTTCACGTGCACCTTGCCACCCGTGACCGCGGCGGCCGCGAGCGAGCGGCTCTTGAAGAAGCGCGCGAACCAGAGCCAGCGATCGACCCGGTGTCGCTCGTCCGCTGCGGATTTTCGATGATTGGCTGCGGCCACCGGCCCTCCCCGGCCCGGGATTATACGAGGCAGCGTGCTCCCCGCCGGTATAATCCGCGCCTGGCGAAAACCGTTGGGGATGGCATGGATCCGGCCCTGTTGCAGAGGCTCGAGGCGCAGGTCGC
>JANNKZ010000199.1:0-2511 GCA_031396515.1 Gammaproteobacteria bacterium | reverse complement strand
CGTTCGCGCCGCCGCCCATGCCGTCGCGGCAATGGAACGACGTCACGTTGTCGCAAATTGCCAATCAGGTCGCGCAGACGCTGGGCCGCGTGGCCGATGTGCGCCTCACTGCGGTCTATCCACCGATCACGATCACGCAGTCGCGGCCCGACGAGGATTTCCTGGCGGCCACGGCGATCGGCTACCGGGTATCGGCCTGGTACGAGCCCGGCAAGCTGATGCTCGCCGATGACGGCGTCTGGACTGTGCCGCCGTTGACAGCCGCGCCGGTTGCGGCGGGCGTCGCTGCGGCACCCGACGAATTGCAATCCCGAATCACCGTCCTGGGTTCCGCTGACGGTGCCCGTTCGTTTCGGCGATTAGCCGCCGACAAGAATCTGCGGCAGGGCGACCCCGAGAGTATTCCGGTCGTGCAGACGACACTGCTGCTCGGGCGCGCAATCCGCGCGGCAGAACCGCCGCGCTTCGAGCTCGCCGACTACGCGGCAATCGCGGCCGCGCTCGATCGCGCGATCGTGAGACTGGAACAATCCGCGGGCCAGACGGCAGAGCGGCGCTTCCTGATCGGCTACGCCCGCAGCTACCGGCCGACGCTCATCCACGTCTATCGCCGCATGCCGGGCGGCCTGCAGGCGCTAGACGCCATCGGGCGCTGACACGAAAAAGGCCGGCTCCCGCGAAGGAGCCGGCCCTTGCATCAGCCCGCCTCAGCGCGTGGCCTTGATCACCACACGCCGGTTGTTGGTGCGGCCTTCCGCGGTATCGTTGGTGTCCACCGGGCTCGACTCGCCCATCCCGGTCGCGACCACCATCGACGCGCTCAGCCCCTTGTCAATGAAGTATTGGCGCACCGACTCCGCCCGACGCAGTGCCAGACCCTGGTTGTAGGCATCCGAACCGACGCTGTCGGTGTGGCCCTCGATGGTGACCTTGGTGCCAGCGACAATGTCGGCCGGCCTGGTCCGGAGGTCCGCGACGAGCCCGTCCAGCATTCCACGGGTTTCGGCGGTCAACGCGTCAGAATCAAATTCAAACAACACACCACGCAGCGTGATCTCTTTGAAGCAGCCGATCGAATCGACGACCACACCCGCGGGCGTTCCCGGGCAACGGTCCTTGTCGTCCGTCACGCCGTCCTTGTCACCATCGCCCGGGGGCGGCGGAGGCGGCGGCGGTGCGGCCACGACCGGTGCCGGCGGCGGGGGTGGCGGTGCCTCCACGGCCCGAGGGGCGGGCGCCGGTTCCGCACCGCCGAAGTCCTTGCGGAACGTCAGGCCGATCGTGCGCGGCTGGTTGGTCAGGAAGCCGACGCGCGCGACGCGACCGCGTTCCTGGTCGAGCGCCAGCTTCGCGGTTTCGTCACCCAGGTTATTGACGTAGACCGCAGCCTCCCAGTCGCCGCCGCGCACGCCCAAGCGCAGGTTGCCGATGTCATAGGCGGGCAACAGCGGATCGAAGGTGAATGACGAGATGGTCGGGTCGCCGTATGTCCGGATGTTGAACGTGCCGAAACCATCGGCCTGGTCGCCCATCTGCGTGAAGCGGCTGCCGACGTGCTGGTAGCTGCCGGAAATGAAGGCATCGATCATCGCCGTCATCGGCCAGGTGTAGGTCGCGTTCGCCGCCATCTGGAACTCGGGCACCGACGGCAGCCGATTGCCCTTCTCGATGCCCGACAGCACGACCGGCACGCCGCCAGAGAGCGCGGTGACGGTGGTGTCGACCTCGGCGCTGACGTAAGTCGCCGAAATGCCGAAATCGAAGCGGTCGGTCGGCTGCGCCGACAATTCCATTTCGACGCCGGTCGAGTGCGCCTCGGGCACGTTGATCGCGATACGCGACGAGCAGGTTCCGGCCAGTGCCGGCACCTGAAGTTTGTCGATGTCGGCGTGGAACACCGCGATGTTGAACTGGGCACGGCCGTCGGCGAAGCCGATCTTGGCGCCGAGCTCGTAATTCCAGAGTTCCTCGCCCTCGAAGCTCGGGCGGCCGCCATAATTGTCGACGTCCTCCGGCTGGCACAAGCCGAGGTTCAGCGGATCGTTGATTCCGCCGAGGCGGAAGCCCTTCGCGGCCTGAGCGTTCAATTGCACGTTGTCGCTGACCTTGTACGACAGCAGCACGCGCGGCAGGAAACCGTCGTCGGTGGTCGAGCCCGGGCCATTGGTGTCCTCCGTCGGCAAGCCGTCCGAATCGGCGAACAGGCCACCGAAGTACAGCACGCGGTCTTCGTCATAGTCGTAGTAACGACCGCCCGCAGTCAGCGAAAGCCTGTCGGTCAGCTCAAAGCTGGCCTCGGCGAAGAATGCCATCTGCTTGAAGTCATACGGGACCTGCGAGAAGAACGGATTATCCACCGGCGCGCCCAGCTCCGGACTCGTCACGCCGCAGGGCGGGGCTCCGCCGCACAACAGCGTCTCCATCAGCGCATCGTATCCCGGCGTCGGCAGCGTCTGGCTGTAGTCGCGGGAGATATCGCTGTAGAAACCGCCGACCACCCACTGCAGGCGG
>JANNKZ010000195.1:0-7492 GCA_031396515.1 Gammaproteobacteria bacterium | reverse complement strand
AGGCGAACACGCCGGCCGAAGCGGCGAGCGACTTGCCCTGGCCCTGGCCCGAGGCGACGGCCGTGAGGCCGATCGCCAGCGTGCCGGCAACGAGCCCGATCGTGAATTTCGTGGCTTTCATTGTGCTGCTCCTGCAGTTTCTGCGGCGGGCGCCAGGCCTATGGCGCCGCAACGCGCCTGCTCGGCTTCCGGCTTCTTCGAATTGTCGAGGCGGCAGCGCAGGCGCTTGCCGATGGTGCCAAACAGGCCATTGAGCTCCTGCCAGGACGGGGCGGCGCCCTCCTTGGTGGTCAGGCTCCCGCGGCTCATGGTTACCGCCGCGAGCTGCTCGTCGCTCTGGCTGTCAAGAACTTCGCCTTCGACCACGAAGTTCGTCACGTCTACCTTGTCCGTGACTTCCTTGGTCATGTCGCGCGCCGCCTTGATCAAGGCGCCCGCCGGCGTGTAGGCGAGGATCGAGCGCTTCTTCTTCTTGAGCATCAGGTCGCCGACGCCGAGTCGGACGTAGAGCACGTCGGCGCCCGGCGCATCGACAATGCGATAGCCGTCCTTCAGTTCAGCGGCAACGGCTTCACGCAGCGCGTCCGCGATGATCTTCATGTCGTCCGGCTTCATGCCCTTGTACTTCGACTCCGGATGGATGAAGAGCTCGGGCTGGTCGATCATGACCGCCGAGTACTTCGAGGCACGCTCGAGCGCGCCCGGCGCGATGTAAACCTCTTCAAAGGGATTGTCCGGAGACGGCTTCAATCCGGAATAGTTCGACAGGAAGGAGTCGTCGTCCTCCTGCGCGTTCAATGACGGTGACGCCATCACGAGCGCAATCAGCACATAGATCTTCATCGCGTTCTCCTGCGGTTTCCCACCCTCGGCAGTATAGTATGCGGCACTTTCACCCTACTGGCACCGAGGCTGACATGTACCGGCGTACCGTATTTTTACTGGCGGCGCTGATGGCCGGACCCGCGCAGGCGCAGCAGGCCGGTTCGGAGGACGCCGCGGCGGCGGAACTCGCCAAGAAGCTGTCGAACCCGATCGCGAGCCTGATCAGCGTGCCGATCAAGTGGAACTACGACACGGGCTTCGGGCCCGCCGACACGGACCGCAACACATTGATCGTCCAGCCGGTCATCCCGTTCTCCCTGAACGACGACTGGAACCTGATCACCCGGACGATCATCCCGTACGTAGACATGGGATCGCCCGTGAACGAGAGCGGGCTCGCCGATGTGCTCGCGAGCTTCTTCTTTTCGCCGAAAGCTGCGACGGCATCCGGCTGGGTCTGGGGCGCGGGGCCCGCGATCAGCGTTCCGACCGCGACCGAGGACGTGCTCGGAAGCGAAAAGTGGGCCGCCGGGCCGACCGTTGTGCTGCTGAAGCAGGAGAGCGGCTGGACCTACGGCCTGCTCGCCAATCACCTGTGGTCGGTTGCCGGCGATGACGATCGCTCGCACACGAGCGCGACCTTCGTGCAGCCCTTCCTGTCGTTCACGACGCCGAAGCGCACGACCTGGGGCGTCAACACGGAATCCACCTACGACTGGCCGAGCGGCGAGTGGACCACGCCGGTTAATGCGTCGATCAGCCAGCTCCTCAAGCTGGGCGGCAAGCCGGTCAGCATCGCGTTTGCGCTGCGCGGCTACGCAGTGCGCCCGTCGGGCGGGCCGGACTGGGGCGCGAGCCTGACATTCACGCTGCTGTATCCGAAGTAAGCGTGAGAGTCCGGACCGTCCCGTCGGGCCGGGAGTTCGACGCGCATCCGGACGAGCCCGTGCTGTCCGCGGCGTTGCGCGAACATTTCAATCTTCCACACAGCTGCAAGGGCGGATCCTGCGGGACTTGCCGCGTGCGCGTGATCCGCGGGCGTTTTGCCTATCCGTACGGGCGGCCGCTTGGCATCAGCGCGGCGGAGGAGGCCGCGGGTCACGCACTGATCTGCCAGGCGCGCGCGCTCGAGGATCTCGTGATCGAGATCCGCGAGATCCGGAATGTTACCGATGTCGAGATCAAGAGCCTGCCGGCGCGCATCGAGCGCATGCAGCAGCTCGCGTCGGACGTCATGTGCCTTTGGCTCCGCCTGCCCGCCGTCGAAAGCTTCACCTGGCAGTGCGGGCAATACGTGGACGTCATGCTGCCCGGCGGCCGGCGCCGCAGCTTTTCGCTCGCGAATCCACCCCACGATTCCGCTTTTCTCGAACTGCACGTGCGGCGCGCGCCGGGCGGCGAATTCAGCGAGCGTGTGTTCGGCGAACTGAAGCCGGGTTCGCTGCTGCGCATCGAAGGTCCGCTCGGCCAGTTCATCTACCGGCCGGATTCGCGGCCGCTGCTGCTGATCGGCGGCGGCACGGGCTACGCGCCGATCAAGGCGATGCTGCGCCATGTGCTGGACAAGGACTCCGCTCGCGACGTAACGCTCTTCTGGGGTGCACGGACCGTCGCCGACCTGTATGAGGACGCGTGGCTGAGGGAACTGGCGACGACGCGCACGGGATTCCGCTATGTCTCCGTGCTGTCGGAACAGGCGGCCGGCGCACCGCACGAATCCGGATTCGTGCACGAGGCCGTGCTGCGCCGAATCGCCGATCTCGCCGGCTACGATATCTATGCGGCCGGTCCGCCCGCCATGATCGACGCCGTGCGCGCGGCCTTGCCGGCGCAGGGGGCCGATCCGGATCGCATCCGGATCGATTCCTTCGACTACGCGCCCGACCGCTAGCGGAACTGGCCGTCGTCGAGGATCGATCCCTTCCCGATCGGGCGTCCGATCGACAGCCAGACGCTCCATTCATCCGCGGTGCCGGCGAGTCCGAGCGTGAACGTGCCGATCGGCGTCGGCCCGGCGAGGTAGGCTGAGGCGCCGAAGATCTCGTCCTCGTCGTTGACGAGTTCATCCAGCCGGCCGTCGATGCCCGCCGCCTGGATGCCGAATCCGCCGTAGATCGCCTGGTTCTTGATCGGCACGAGGTCCTTCAGGCGCCAGATGTAGCTCGCCTCAGCCAGCCAGTACTCGCTGACGCGCAACTGGTCGTACTGGAAGGCCGGCAGCGTGCGCGGTCCGCCGAGCGAGAACAGCCGGTCCCCGGGCAGTCCGTCGCCGAGGTCGGTGCCGCCGGCGACGCTGATCCACACCAGGTCATCGCCGATCGGGATCGCCCGGCGGAGTCCCGCCTCTAGCCGCTTCCAGTTGCGATCGGAGCCGAGGGAATCCTCCATCTGCTGGTATTCGACAGCGGCCGAAAGCCCGTGCGTCGCGAATGTGTACGCATCGCGCGAGTCATATCGCGCGGAGGCGACCAGGCCGGCATCCACTGCGCGGTCGTACGGGAGTTCCTCGACGCCGGTCTGCACTTTGGCGCTGCGCTGGCTCGCGAAATAGCCGACGCGGAACTGTGCGTCCTGCGTGGCGTTCCAGCCGAAGTCGAGGCGGCCGCCGTAGTCGACGAACCGGTAGGTGGCGATGCGATCGCCGTCCGAGTACAGATCCTCGGCGGTGCGGCTGGCGAACAGGCCGGGCTCGACAAAAATACGCTGCGAAAAATCGAGCGGCTGGTACAGGCTGGTCGACAGCAGCGACTCATAGCCGATCTGGAAGTTATTGCGCCACTGGCCGCCGCGATCGTTCAGCCAGTGGCGGACGTGCTGGACGCCGACCTGGAACTTCAGGTCGCCACCGCCGTCGGCGAATACGCCGAGGCTCGGGCGCAGGACATCCGCGCCGATCGAGATCTCCTTCGGCATCCAGACCAAGGTCGCATTGTCGAGTTCGCCTTCGATGCGGTAGGACACGGATTCGAGGTCTTCGAGGGCCGACATCCGGCGCGCGTCGTCGCTGATGGCCTCGATGTTTACCCGGTCGCCCGCCTTGATATCTGTGAACCCGCGCAGGTACTCGGGATTGACGCGGTTCAGGCCCTCGAACTTCACGTTCGCAATCCGCGTTTCGACCGTCTGCTCGGTGGTCACGCGATCGCGCCAGGCGAGGTATTCCGGTTCGGGCACCGCCAGTTCAACGAGCCGGTGCGCCATTGCGCGCGCCGCCTTCTCTCCGAGCGGAATCGTCTCCGGAACGCGATCGAAATCCGAGGTGCCGATGTCTCCCATGATCACGTCGATGCGCACGTCGCGATCGGTCAGCGTCTGGAGCTGGATCTTCTCGTTCGCCTCGAGCATGACGGACATGCTGCGCGCGAGCAGCTGGGTCGCCTGCACCAGTTTCTCCGGCGGTGTCGACGGCTCCACGAGGTTGACGACGATCACGATGTCGGCGCAGGTGGCTCGCGCGACGTCGACCGGGATGTTCCGCACCATGCCGCCGTCGGCAAGGATGTAGTTTTCGAAGTACACCGGCGAGAACGCGCCGGGAATCGCCATGCTGGCGCGCATCGCGGTCGCGAGGTCACCGCGGTCGAGCACGACCATGTCGCCCGTGATCATGTCGGTCGCGACCGCGCGGTAGGGGATCGGCAACTGGTTGAAGTCCGCGACCATGCGCGAGCGCGCGATGTACTTCCGCAGGAGGTCATCGATCGCGCTCGAATCGCTCAATCCGCCGGGCGTAACGAGCGCTCCTTTCTGGAAGCCGAGCTCGATGCCGGTGGCCGCTTCAGTCGCGAGCCGCTTCTGCTCGATCGGTTCGAGGTTGCGCCGGCCCTTGCCGCCGACCACCGTCGCCCAGTCGATGCCGCGGATGAATTTCTCGACTTCCGCCGCGGGCTGACCGGAGGCATAGCCGGCGCCGATCAGGGCGCCCATGCTGGTGCCGGCGATGCAATCGACTGGTACGCGCAGTTCTTCCATGACCTTCAGCACGCCGACGTGCGCGCCGCCTTTGGCGCCGCCGCCCGCCAGCACGAGGCCGATGCGCGGCCGTTGGGATTCCGCGCCGATCGCGGGCAGCGCAAGGAGTGCGCAGCAGGCGAGGATTGCAGTGCGTTTCATGGTGAGTACTCCGTCATGGATTGGCGCCGCGCCAGCGTATCAGTGCGCCGGTCAGAGCGGCGTCGTCGGGTGAATCGGCGAGCACGACCGGCGATCCGAGGCCCAGGCGGTGGGCCGCCTCCGCCACCCGCCGCGATCCGGTCACGAGCGCGGTCGAGTGGATCAATTCGCGGCAGCGTGGCGTGACGATGCCGACCAGTGCCTCGAGCAGTTCCACGCTCGTCGCCGCGTAAGCCTTCAGCCCGCCCTGGCGCCAGAGCGTTTCGATCTCGTGCTGCAGTTCAGGCGAGGGCCGGGCCGGCTCGCGCGTATAGATCTCGGCGTACTGCACCTGCGCACCGCGCGCCGTCAACACCTCGGCCAGCAGTTCGCGGCCACCCGTGCCGCGCACGATCAGCACGCGCTGTCCGGCCATGTGGGCGAGCTCGGGCATCGCGAGCAGCGCTTCGCTGTCGGATCCTTCGGACGGCATCAGCGAGACGCGAAAGCCCGCGGCGTTCAGTGCCGCGGCGGTCGCCTGGCCGACAGCCGCGACCTTGAGGTCGCGGTGCTGGTCGAGCATATCCGCGCCGAAGCGCACGGAATTGCCGCTGATGAAGATAACGAGGTCGTAGCGGTCGACCGGGCCGATCGCCGCGCGCACCGCCGCACGGTCGGGGCGCGGCTTGATGACGAGGGCGGGGTAGCGCACGGCAGCGCCGCCTTCCGCCTCGATGAGCTGGCACAGGTGATGCGCCTGGTGCTCAGGCCGGGTCACCAGGACGCCGATGCCGGTCAGCTGCCCCACAGGACTCCTTGCGCGCCGGCCGCGAGCACGCGCTCCGCGAGCGCAGTGCCGAGTACCGTGCTCTCGGTCAACGCGCCTTCGATGGCGTCGGCAACGACCTGCGCGCCATCCGGAGAGCCGACAAGCCCGCGCAGTTTCAGCCGGTCGCAGGCGAGATGCGCGTAGGCGGCGATCGGCGATTGGCAACTGCCGCCGAGCCGCGCGGAGAAGGCGCGCTCGGCATCGAGACAGGTTCGGGTCGCCGCGTGTTCGAGCGGCTGCAGCAACTTGCGCATCTCCGATTCGTCGCGGCATTCGATGCCGATGACGCCCTGGCCGACCGCGGGCAGCATCTGGTCCGCGCCGAGCTTTTCGCGGATGCGCGCGCCGAGCCCGAGCCGTTCGAGTCCCGCCACCGCGAGCACGATCGCGTCGAAGTCACCGGCATCGAGCTTGCGCAGGCGGGTCTCGACATTGCCGCGCAGCGCGAGAATCTCGAGATCCGGCCGCGCGTGCCGGAGCTGGCTCTGGCGCCGCAGGCTCGAAGTGCCGACGCGCGCGCCGTGTCGCAATGCCGCAAGCGACGCATAGCTTGCGGAGACGATGGCATCGCGCGGATCGGCGCGCTCGAGCGCGGCGCCGATCACGAGACCGGACGGCAAGTCGGCCGGCATGTCCTTCATCGAATGCACGGCAATGTCGGCCCGGCCTTCGAGAATTGCTGATTCGAGTTCCTTGATGAACAGGCCTTTGCCGCCGACGTTCGTGAGCGATCCCGTTATTCGATCGCCCTCGGTGACCATCGGCAAAAGCTGCACGGTAAGGCCCGGATGGACGGTGCGCAGGCGCAGGGCGACGTGCTCGGCCTGCCACAGGGCGAGGGGGCTTTTCCGCGTCGCGATGCGGACCTCCCGGTTCATGCCTCATTCTGCCATGCTAGTAACGACTGTCGTCGGGGGAGCGTCATGGGCAGGAGACTTGCAGCTTTCTGGCTGGCAATGCTGGCCTGCGCCGGTACGGCGGCGGCCGACGACGAGGCCGAGGCGGCGATCGGCGACACGCGGCTCACGGCCGGCGACGACGTGCAGATCGACGAGCCGGTGGAGGGCAACGCCTTCGCCGCCGGCGCGCGTGTCGGCGTCACGGCGCGCGTGGAACGCAGCGCGTATCTTTCCGGCGGCGACGTCACAGTGACCGCGCCGATCGGGCGCAACCTTTATATGGCGGGCGGCGACCTGCGCCTCGATAGCGTGGTGTACGGACGGCTGCGCGCGGCCGGCGGCCACGTACGCATCGCCCGTGAGGCGCTCGTTGACGAAAGCGCTTCGCTCGCCGGCGGTTCGATCGAAGTAGACGGCGGTGTCGGCGGCCGGCTGCGCGCCTACGGCGAATCCATCGTGATCAACGGCGCGATCGGCGGCGACCTCGAACTCACCGGCGAACGCATCCGCATCGGGCCCGACGCCCGCATCGCGGGGTCGATCTACTATCGAAGTGGACGGCCGATCGTGATCGATCCGCAGGCGGTCGTGAAGGGCGAAGTCACAGAGCGGCAGAAAGACCGGCGCTGGCTGCGCCGGATCGGCCGTGGCGAATCCTTCGTCGGCAGCTCGTTCTCGTTCGGGGCCGTGCTGATCGGTGCGCTCATGATCCTCGGACTGCCGCGCTTCACGCGCGAGGCGGGGACCAACCTGCGCGAGCGGCCGGGGGTCGCCGGCGGCGTCGGTATCGCCATGGTGATCGGCGTGCCGTTGATGCTTCTCCTGCTCGTGCTGACAGTGATCGGCA
>JANNKZ010000325.1:0-3617 GCA_031396515.1 Gammaproteobacteria bacterium | reverse complement strand
ATACGACCCGCTCACGCGCCGCGCCTTCGTAGTCAATGCGGGGTCGGCGACGGTCGACGTACTGGATCTCCGCGATCCCTCTAACCCGACCAAGGTGGGAAGCCTCGACGTCGTCGCCGACCTTGCACCCCGCTCCGTTGGCGCTGCCAACAGCCTCGACACCCGCTTCGGCATCCTGGCCGTTGCGGTCGAAGCCGATCCCAAGCAGGACGACGGCTACATCGCGTTCTACTCGACCATCACGCTCCGCCTTCTCGGCGTCGCGCCCGCCGGCGCCCTGCCCGACATGATCACGTTCTCGGAAAACGGCCGTTACGTCCTGACGGCCAACGAAGGCGAACCCGATACGACCTACACCAACGACCCGGAGGGTACGGTGACCATCGTCGACCTCCTGCGCCTCGGCCAGCACGGATTCTCCCGCACCGTCCGCTTCACGGACTTCAACGTGGGCGGCCCGCGGAACGCCGAGCTGCCATCCGCAGTCCGCATCTATGGCCCTGGCGCCTCCGTCGCCCAGGATCTCGAACCTGAATACATCACGACCGACGGCGAGACCGCCTGGGTCACGCTCCAGGAAAACAACGCGATTGCCGTGATCGACCTCAAGACCGCGCGCGTCAAGAAGATCTTCGCGCTCGGCTTCAAGGACCACTCGCTGCCGCAGAACAAGCTCGACGCCAGCGACCGCGACGATGCGATCAACATCGCCAACTGGCCGGTGTTCGGCATGTACCAGCCGGACGCCATCGAGACCTTCCAGCACAAGGGCAAGCGTTACCTGATCACGGCGAACGAAGGCGACTCACGCGATTACGACGCCTTCAGCGAGGAGGCCCGCGTGAAAAATCTGGACCTCGATCCCGCCGCGTTCCCGAATGCGGACGACCTGCAGGAAGATGAGGCCATCGGCCGCCTTACGGTGACGACCGCGCTCGGCGATGCCAATGGCGACGGTAATTTCGAAAAGCTCTTCGTGCTCGGCGGCCGTTCGTTCTCGATCTGGAACGCGGAGACCGGCGTGCTCGTCTTCGACAGCGGCGCCGAACTCGAGCAGATCATCGGCAACCTGCTCCCGGACGAGTTCAACAGCAATCACGAGGTCAACGACTCGCTCGACAACCGCAGCGACAACAAGGGCCCGGAGCCGGAAGGTCTGGCGCTCGGCAAGGTCAAGGGAAAGCTGTATGCGTTCCTGGGCCTGGAGCGGATCGGCGGCATTCTCGTGCTCGACGTGTCGGATCCGAGCTCGCCGCTATTCGTGGACTATCTCAACAACCGCCACTTCCGCGACGCGGCCGGCGAGCCGATCGCGACCTGCGCCGAGTTCGATCCGCCGGATTCCGACGACATTGGCGACTGCGTGAGATCGAATTCAGCGGCCGGCGACCTCGGCCCCGAAGGCATCAAGTTCGTGCCGGCGGCGCACAGCCCGACGCACAAGCCCCTGCTCGTCGTCGGCAACGAGGTCAGCGGCACCACGACGGTTTACGAACTCCACTAAGGGGTCGCATCCCTTTAGGAAGGGGACGCACCCTTTTGCTGAACCGCCTGCAATTTGCAGGCGGTTGTCGCCAAACTTGAGGTCGCAAATTGCGACCTCAAGTTGGTAGATCATTGATGTTAAAGGTAAATTCGATGAACTCGTTTCAGATTGAAACCAGTTCGTGCGACCGCCGCCCATTCGACAGGACCAACTAAAGCAGCGACGCCACAATGGCATCGAGCAGTTCGTCGTTCCGGTCCTGGCTCAGCTCCCAGAGCATCATGCCGCCGAGGCGGTGCTCGCGAACGTAAGCAGCCTTCGCGCGGATCGACTGCGGGTCGTCGTAGGTGATGTACACCCGCGCCTCGGCATTCCACAAATACGGCGCCGACGCGCGCTCGTCCCAGTGGCGGACGAAACCCGAGCGCGAAATCAGCTTCTCGGCGAGTTCTGCGTAGGGGTGATCGCCCTCGTAGCGCTCGTACCTTTGGTGCAGCCCGTCGTTCGACGGATTCACGCCCGCAAACCCACGGCCGTAGAATGCGACGCCGAGCACGAGCTTGCCGGGCGGAATACCCGCCGCGAGATGCTGCCGGACGGAAGCATCGGCATTCCGATCCTCAGGCGCGGCGAGCGCTGACGCATACAGCCCCGCGTGATGCCCGGTCGTCTCCGTCAGGCTGTTGAAGAAGTCGTAGCTCATGATGTTGAGCCAGTCGAGATACACATGGAGCCGATCCATCTCCGTGTGATCGAAGTACTCGCGGTCGGCGGAGGCAATCGTCAACAGGTAACGGTCGCCGCCGCTGCGGCCATCCGCCGCGCTCGCCGCGTCCAGCTGCGAACGCAGGGCCTTCAGCAGCAGAGTGAAATTCCGTTTGTCCTCCGCCCGGAACTCGATGCCGGCAACGCCCTGCCCCGGATACTCCCAGTCGAGATCGAGGCCGTCCACGCCATGCGCGCGCACGAACTCGACCGCGCTCCGGGTAAACGCCTGACGCGACCCCTCAGTCAGCGCCGCATCGGAGAATCCATCCGCTTCCCATCCGCCGATGGAGATGAGCACCTTCAACGTCGGATTCCGCTGCTTGAGCGCCAGCAGCGACTTCAGCGCCGGCGCGAACTTCGGATCCTCGAACACGACGCCGCCGTCGCCATCGATCCGCGCAAACGCAAAATTGATATGCGTCAGCTTCTCCGCAGGCACCGCCGCCGGCATCGACCAGCCGGCGACGTAGGCAATGACCCGAAACTCCTCGGGCGCCGGCGCCGGCACAGCCGCGGTGCAGCTGGCCAGACCCGCCAGGGCGCCCGTTACCACTGAAATCGCAAAGCGCTTCCCGAAGGCCATCATCCGGCCGTCAGGCTACAGCGGCTGCCCTCCGCGCGTCCACGCTGAGCCGCCCGGCGCCGAAGGCCGCGACCTGCAGCAGCCCGCCCGCGATCGCAACGTTCTTCAGCAGGTGGATGAACTGGTTCTGGTCGCCGACGTTTCCGTGGAACAGGAATGCCGCAACGAGCGTGAAGACCGCGAGTGACACCGCAGCAATCCGCGTCTGGTAACCCGCGATCAGCAGTACGGCGCCGCCGATTTCGAGGATCACGGTCAGTACATACGTCAGATCCGGGAGCGGCAGCCCGACCGCACTGATGTAGCCGATCGTGCCGGCCGGATCGAGCAACTTGCCGACGCCACTGATCAGGAAGATCGCGGCGAGCAACCACCGGCCGACGGTCGGAGCGAAAGACATTGAAGCATTCATGATGATTTCTCCTTTCGAAATGGTTAACAAAACTAAGCCGCCAGCCGGCCGGCGGAGAAACCCGCCGCCGCGGCCAGGCGATCGACGACCGCGCCGGCGTTGTACATGGCAAATTCCTTGGCATCGCCGCTGACGTTGAGCCCCTCGGCATAGACGAACTCGATGTCGCGAATGCCGAGCAGGTTCAGGAACTGGGTGACGAACGGCGTCTGCGTGTCGGCCGGCGTGCCCTGGTAGTAGCCGCCGCGTGCGGCCAGCACGTAAACCTTGCGGTCGCCGATCAGGCCCTGCGGCCCTTGCGTCGTGTAAGCGAAGCTCACGCCCGCGCGGGCGATGTGGTCGAAGTACGTCTTGAGCGTCGACGGAAT
>JANNKZ010000146.1:0-15044 GCA_031396515.1 Gammaproteobacteria bacterium | reverse complement strand
CTCTAAAAACGCAAGAACGGAATAATTTGATTGAACATGTGATTAGAGGAAAGGAGAGATGAAGTAAATACAAAACAAACGAACTCGCATGAATCAGCTCGGCGGCGACCTTCTGCGCGTCGCCGTAGACCATGCGCGTGTTGTCGAGATAGAAGAGGTGGTTCTCGATGCCGGAGAAGCCCGCGCCCTGACCGCGCTTGATGACGAGCACGTTCTTCGCTTTGTCCGCGTTCAGGATCGGCATCCCGTAGATCGGGCTGCCCTTGTCCGTGCGCGCCACCGGGTTCACGACGTCGTTCGCGCCGATCACCAGTGCGACGTCGGCGGTGTCGAACTCCGCGTTGATCTCGTCGAGGTCCGAGATCAGGTCGTAGGGCACGCCCGCTTCCGCGAGCAGCACGTTCATGTGCCCCGGCATGCGGCCGGCGACCGGGTGGATCGCAAACCGCACCATCACGCCCTTGTCGATCAGGAGCTGGCACAGCTCCCAGACCTTGTGCTGTGCCTGCGCGACCGCCATGCCGTAGCCCGGGATCACGATCACTTTCTGCGCGAAGGCCATCATCACGCCGGCATCCGACGGCTCGATCGGCTTCAGCGCGCCGGTGACGCCTTCCGCTGCCGCGGCTGGACCCTCGCCGAAGCCCGAGAACAGCACGTTGCCGAGCGAGCGGTTCATCGCCTTCGCCATCAGCTGCGTCAGCAGCGTGCCGGCGGAACCTACGACAATGCCGGCGATGATCATCGCCGCGTTCTCGAGCACGAAGCCCTCGAAGGCGACCGCGAGGCCGGTGAAGGCGTTGTAGAGCGAGATCACAACCGGCATGTCCGCGCCGCCGATCGGCAGCGTCATCGTGACGCCGAGCAGGAGCGCGAGCGCGAAGAAGTGGATGACATTGTGTTCGGTCGGATGACCGGAGATCACGATCCAGGCACCGAGCCCGAGCGTTGCGGCGAGGATCAGGAGGTTAGCGACCTGCTGGCCCTTGAAGCGGAAGCTGCGCTTGATCAGTCCCTGCAGCTTGCCGAACGCCACGAGCGACCCGGAGAAGCTGACCGCGCCGATGAAGGCGCCGGCCGTCGCGAGCGCCGTGACCACGGGGCCGTGCGCCGCCTCCGCGCCGGGCGCCGCTCCCGCCATGCGGAAGAGTTCGACCGCCGCGATCGCCGCCGCCGCGCCGCCGCCCATGCCGTTGTAGAGCGCGATCATCTGCGGCATGTCGGTCATCGCGACGATGCGCCCGGACCACCAGGCGAGGCCGCCGCCGACCGCGATCGCCGCGAGCATGAGCGGGAAGTTTCCCATGCCGGGGTACAGGAAGCTCATCACCGTGCCGATCACCATGCCGGCGCCGGCGACCACGATGCCGCGGCGCGCCGTGACCGGCGAGCTCATGGCTTTCAGGCCCATGATGAACAGGAAGGCGACCAGCAGGTAGCTGAAGTCGATCGCGAGCGTCGCGACGTTGTCCGGCAGCAGGCCCTGCATCACGCGGACTCCTTCTTCTTGTTCTTCTGACCGCTCGACTTGAACATCTGCAGCATGCGCTCCGTCACGACGTAGCCGCCGACTGCGTTGCCGGCACCGAGCGCGACGCCGATGAAGCCGATCACCTGCTCGAGCACGGTGTCGGCGCGCCCGAGCGCGACCCTCGCGCCGACCAGCACGATGCCGTGCACGAAGTTGCTGCCCGACATCAGCGGCGTGTGCAGGATCACCGGCACCTTGGAAATGACTTCGTAGCCGGCGAATGCCGCCAGCATCACGATATAGAGCGCGATCACGCCTTCCATTACGCGGCCTCCACGGTCTTGCGGGTGGGTTCGTGGCGGATCGTCCCGTCGTGCGTGACGCAGGACGATGCGAACACCTCGTCATTCCAGTCGATGGCCAGCGCCCCGTCCTTGAACGCCGGCTTGATCAGGTTCAGCAGGTTGCGCGCATACATGTCGCTCGCGTGATAGGCGACCGACGCCGGCAGGTTGACCGGCCCGACGATGCGCACGCCGTGGTGCTCGACGGTCTCACCGGCCTTCGTCAGCTCGCAGTTGCCGCCGTTCTCGGCGAGCAGGTCCACGATCACGGCGCCCGGCTTCATGCGCTCGACCGCAGCGCGGGAAATGATGCGCGGCGCCGGACGGCCCGGCACGCCGGCGGTCGAGATCACGCAGTCGACCACGGCGATGCGCGAATCCAGCACTTCCTGCTGCTTCGCCTTTTCCTCCGCGGTGAGCTCGCGCGCATATCCGCCCGTGCCCTCGGCGACGACGCCGGTCTCGACGAACTTCGCGCCCAGCGACTTGATCTGCTCGCGGGTCGCGGCCCGCACGTCGTAGGCCTCGACCACAGCGCCGAGCCGGCGCGCGGTCGCGATCGCCTGGAGCCCGGCCACGCCGGCGCCGATCACGAGCACCGTCGCAGGGCGGATCGTGCCCGCGGCGGTGGTCAGCATCGGGAAGAACTTGTCGAGTTCGACGGCGGCCAGCAGCACGGCCTTGTAGCCGGCGACGGCGGCCTGCGACGAGAGCGCATCCATGGACTGCGCGCGCGAGATGCGCGGCACCAGTTCCATCGCGAAACTCGTGATGCGGCGCTCCTTCAGCGACCGCACCAGCGCCGGTTGCGCGTGCGGCGCGAGGTAGCCGACGACCACGGCGCCTGGCTTCAGGCGCTCGATGGCGGCCGGAGCCGGGGGCTGGACGGTCAGCAGCAGATCGCAGGCGCCCAGCACGGCGTCGGCGGAGTCGGCAAAGCTGACATCCTGGTATGCGGCGTCCGGAAACCGTGCTGCGGCGCCTGCGCCGCGTTCGATCAGGACCCGGGCGCCGAGGGCCGCCAGCCGGGTTGCGACCTCCGGGACGACTGCCACGCGGTTCTCGCCCCGCAGGGTTTCCTTCACCACGCCGATCGTGACTGGCATCCAAATCCTCCCCGGAACAGCCCACCGAGCGGCGGGGCGTTGAAAAATATCATAATCGTCCCTTATTGTTTGGGGGTTTGGGACGGAGGCAGTCGATCGTGGGTATCGGTTCCGGCAGTTCCAGGGTGGCCGTCAAGGCGGACCGCGCATTGATTGCGTTGTCGCAGCAGGTGCTGCGCACGGACGCCTCCGGCATGCCGCTCGAGTGGATCGACTACAAGGAGGCGGTGCGGCTGCACTGCCTCGGCCAGGTGGCGTATGCCTTCGGCAGCCGCCTGTACGAACTGCACGGCGGCACCAACGCGCGCACCGGCCGCCAGACCGTGATCGCGGTGAATTCGATGATGGCGACGCAGGGCGCGTCCGGGAATCCGGGCAGCCTGCGCGGCGACTACGTGCCGCCGCTCAACAACGAGACGCTGTTTCGCCGCGACGCCAACCTGTGCATGTACTGCGGCGGGCGCTTCACCGCGCACCAGCTCTCGCGCGATCACGTGCGTCCGTTCTGCCAGGGCGGCCGCGACGTCTGGAACAACGTGGTCGCCGCCTGCCGGCGCTGCAACAACGCGAAGGCCTCGCGCACGCCGGAACAGGCGGGCATGCAGCTCCTCGCCGTGCCGTTCACGCCGACCTATGCCGAATACATCTACCTGAAGGGCCGGCGTGTGCTCGCCGACCAGATGGAATACCTGCTCGCCCATTTCCCGCGCACGAGTCCGCTGCACGCGCGTATCCAGCGCTTCCGGCAGTGAAGCCCGCCGGTGGACCGGCGGTCCACCTGATCGACGCCAGCTACTTCGTCTTCCGCGCCTACTACTCGGTCGGACTCGAGATGACCGACGGCGACGGCCAGCCGGTCAACGCGCTGTATGGCTTCGGCCGCTTCCTCGGCGACTTGCTGGAGGAAGCGAAACCCGCGCACGTCGCGGTCGCTTTCGACGAAAGTTTGTCTAGTTCATTCCGGAATGAAATCTTCCCGGCCTACAAGGCCAACCGCGAGCCGGCGCCGCCGGAGCTCAAGCGCCAATTCGCGCTCTGCCGCGAGCTGTGCCGGCTGATGGGCGTGGCCGAGTTCAGCAGCCCGACGCACGAGGCCGACGACATCATCGGCACGATCGCGACGCGGCTGCGGGGCGGTGGCCACCGCACGGTGCTCGTCACCCGCGACAAGGATCTCGCGCAACTCATCCGCGACGGCGACGATTACTGGGACTACGCAGGCGAGCGGCGCTACGGCTACGGCGACATCGCGGCGCAGTTCGGCGTTCTGCCCGAGCGCATGGCGGACTACCTTGCGCTGACCGGCGATTCGGTGGACAACATTCCGGGCGTTCCGGGAGTCGGGCCGAAGACGGCGGCGGTGCTGCTGCGGGACTTCGCGTCGCTCGAGGAGCTGTATGACGGCCTCGAACGCGTCGCGTCGCTGCCGATCCGCGGCGCCGGCAAGTTGCCGGAGAAGCTGCGCGCCCATCGTGAGGCGGCATTCTTCGCGCGCCGGCTGACGACCATTGCCTGCGACATGCCGCTCGAGATCACCGTCGAGTCGCTGCTGCGTCGCAAGCCCGATCTCGAGGCGCTCGGAATCTTCTACGACCGTGCGCGCTTCGGGCCCGCCTTGCGGCGGCAGGCCGAGCGCCTCGCCCGGTAAAAGGGGGCGCGCCCCTTTGCGCAGAACGCCGTCCGGGATGGCTCGCTCGCTCAGGCCGGCGACCGGATTCGCTCGCTCGCCACCCGGCCAGCGTTCTGCGCAATGGTGTGCGTCCCGCTAGCGGAGCGCGGAGGCGACCAGACGGCGCCAGAGGCGTTCGCGGATGCCGCGCGGTCGTGACAGTCCCATGCGGGCGAGAGCGGGCTGGAGTGCCGGATCGCGGGAGAGTGGCCGGAGCAGGCGGCCCGCGATCGCGAGCTTGCCGCCGAACGATTCCGACTGTGATTTCAGTTTCCGAAGCGCGCGGGCGAGCGCGATTTCTTCCGCGGTGAGGTCGGTGCCGAAGGGCAGGGTGGTGAAGAAGCCGGCGGCTCGGTGCGGCGCCAGCGCGCGTTCGAGCGTCTCGGGCCGGTTGGCACGACAGTCGTCGGGCAGCCGGTAACTCGCGGGCAGTTTGCCGGCGCGTTGGGTTTCGGCCAGGAGCGCGGGCTGGAAACGCGAATCTGCAATCCCGATCATTCTGGCCGCGACCTCCGCGTCGCTCTTGCCGCGCAGGTCCGCCGCGCCGTACTCGGTCAGTACGATGTCGCGGAGATGCCGCGGGATCGTGACATGGCCGTAGTTGTACCGGATGTTCGATTCGAGGCGTCCGCCGCTCTCGCGCGTCGCCCGCACCGCGATGATCGACCGCCCGCCCGGCAGCGCGTGCGCCTGGGCGACGAAATTGAACTGGCCGCCGACGCCGGAGACAACCCGCCCGTCGGCGAGCCCGTCGGAGACCAGTGCGCCGCCGACGGTCGCCATCATCGTACTGTTGATGAATCGCGCATCGCGCCGGTCGGCGACCTTGCTCTCCCAGTCGGGCCCGTGCAGTTCGTTCGTGAAGCTGACCGGCATCATCGCAAAGAGCGCGCGCTCCTCGTCCGGCATCGCGCGCAGCGCCTCATAAAATGCGCGCGGCCCGAGCAGGAAGGCGCCGTGCAGGAGCGCATGCCCCGGCCCGGCGCGACGCTTGAGGATCCCGGCGCGATAGAGGTCGAGGAACCCGTCCACGAACATCTCGGTGACGGCGTAGACGCCCTGCTCGAACGGCGCATCGCCGCCGATCGCCGCCTGCAGTTTGCCAGCGCGTGCCGCGAGGCCGAGATCGGAGATCGCGCGCCGCCAGGTGTCGTTCTGGCGATGGCGCAGCGTCAGCGCGTGCACGATCGCGTCGCCGAGCTCGCCGATGCCGATCTGCAGCGTGCCGCCGTCGCGCACCAGCATGCTGGCCGCGAGCGCAATCGCGTGATCCGCGGTGGGGATCGGCAGGTTCGGCGGGCTGAAGAGGTCGTGATATTCGCGCGGGTCGTCCACGACGCAGTCGAATACGGACGCCGGCACCGCCGCCGCGCCCAGCATAAAGGGCATGCGGTCGTTGACCTGGCCGATTACGGCGACCGGCACGCCGCGCCGGCGGCGCTCCTCGAACGACGGGAAGAGATCGAGCGTCACGTCAGGATTCGTGCCGAGGCTCGCCCGAGCACCGGCCGCGTCTTCGCGCCAGGCGATCTGCTGCGCGATCACGTTTGCGCCCTCGGAAAGCGCGGTGCGCGCGACATGGGTGTAGTTGATGCTCGCATACGATTGCTGCGCGAGCGGCGAGCCGAGCCAGGCGCCAGGCTCCATGAAGAATTCCTGCACGCGCACATTCGGCGGCAGCTGGCCGGCGCGGAGCGCGCCGAACCAGGCGGGATCCGGTCCGCCGCCGAAAACGCGCTCGGCCATCGGGTCCACCAGACGTCGCTCGAGTTCGCTCTTGCCGCGCGGCCGCGCGAGCGTGAGCCCGGTCAGGATGGACAGGTCGAGCGAGGCATCCGCCGCGGCGCGGCGATAGAACTCGTTGACCAGCGCGACCGGCTTGCCGGCGGCAATCGGCGCGCACAGGACGATGCGCCGGCCGACCCGCGCGAGCGTCGCCTCGACGCAATCCGCGACGCTGCCGAATCGCGCCGGTCCACGGTCGTTCATGGGCGCGACTCTGACGCTACTGAAAAGGTGACGCAAACCTTTTCTGAAAAAAAGGTTTGCGTCACCTTTTCTAAGGCGTTGCCGGTTTCAGTTTCAGGTCGAAGCGGACCACGACTTCGTCGCCGATCCATTCGGTGGACTGCCATTCGCCTTGGCCGACGCCGAACGGCAGGCGGCGGATCGTCGCATCGCCCTTCATGCCGAGGATTTGCGGCTTTTCGACGAGCGTGAACAGCACCGCGGCCGGTTGCGTCACGCCGCGGAGCGTCAGTTCGCCGTCGGCGCGCCAGCGCTTGCCGCTCCGGCGGAACTTCGTCGCATGGAACTTTGCCTGCGGATGACGTTCTGTCCAGAAGAACTCGGCGCTCTTCAGGATCGCATCGCGTTCCTCGTCGGCAGTGTCGGTCGTGGCGAGCGTGACGGTCACATCGAGGCGGCCGGCCGCGGGTTTCGCCGGATCGAAGTCGAAGCGGACGTCGTAGGTCTTGAAGCTGCCGGTGAATTTCGCGTCGGCCTGGACGGCGACGAATTGCAACGGGCCCGCGCCCGCGTCGCCCTGCCAGGGCTTCGCCGCGGCGGGGTCGGCCGCGAGCAGCGCGAACGCCGCAAGGAGTGCGCGGACGTTCATCGCCCCCGCCACGGCAGCATGCGCAGCAGCAGGTTGTCGCGATCGATGAACTGGTGCTTGAGCGCCGCGAGCACGTGCAGCGCCGCGAAGCCGAGCAGGACATTCGAGAGCAGCTCGTGGACGTCCTCAAGGCTGTGCGACAGGCCGCGATCGGGTGCGACCAGGTCCGGCAGCTGCACGAGGCCGAACCAGCTGACGGGATAATTGTGGGCCGACGACATCAGCCAGCCCGTCAGCGGCATTGCGAACAACAGCGCATAGAGGCCGCCATGGCTCAGGTGCGCGGCGACGCGCTGCCAGCCGGGCATCGGCGGCAGCGGCGGCGGGCGGTTGAACAGGCGCCAGAGCAGGCGGATGACCGCGAGCGCGAGTATCGTGATACCGAACGATTTATGTCGGGCGAGGGTGATCAGCCGGTCGAGCCCGGGCGGCAGGTCGTCGGCGATCTTGCCGAGCGTGAACTGCACGATCAGCAGGACGACGATGGCCCAATGCAGGGCTTGCGCGACCGACCCGTACCGTTCGTTGGTGTTTCGCACGGGCATGAGGTGTTGGAGAATACCGTGATGCGCAAGTTCCTGGCGCCGATCCTGCTGATCCTGTCCGCCTGCGCGGCGCCGCCGCAGCAGCCGCCACCGTCTGAGCCGCCGGAAACCAAGCCCGCGCCGGCAAGCGCGGCCGGACCGTCCGAGGCCTGGGAAGTCGCCAGTTCGCGGCTCGAAGTGCGTGTGTACCGTGACGGGCCGATGGCGAAGTTTGCCCACAACCATCTCGTCACCTCGACCGCCGTTACCGGCCGCATCGATCTGCGCGAGCCGCGCACGGCCACGACTTTCCGCCTCGAACTG
This sequence comes from Gammaproteobacteria bacterium, assembly GCA_031396515.1. Classification (GTDB taxonomy): domain Bacteria; phylum Pseudomonadota; class Gammaproteobacteria; order Steroidobacterales; family Steroidobacteraceae; genus SCUD01. Next base: position 6,989 of record JANNKZ010000146.1, on the reverse strand, counting down.
CCGCTCGAGTCGCTGGTCGTGGATGACGAGCAGGCCCGGGCCGCGGCAGGCCCGGACTTTGCTGCGCCCGTGCCCGCGAAGGATCGCGAGGGTACGCGCCACAACATGCTCGGCGAAAAGCTGCTGAATGCGGCGCGCCAGCCGGTGCTGGTGATGACCGCCGACGGCATCACCGGCGGGCCGGAGAATTACACGGTGAACCTGCGGGTCTCGCTCGGCGGCGAAGAACGCGTGATTTCCGTGCCGGTGACGATGGCGGCCGAAGGCGCGAATCTGCGCCTGCACGCGAACCTGAAGCTGCGCCACGCCGATCTCGGCCTCGAGCCGTTCACCACCGGCCTCGGCGCGATCCGGGTGCGCGACGATTTCGAGATCGACTGCCGGCTGGAAGCCCGGCGCGCTCAGTGACGACCGTCCGGTTCCACGACCCGGAAGTCCGCATCTCGGCGGCGCTCGCAGCCGCGCTCGCGGGCGTGCGCGACCCCGTCGTCACGCTACGGGAGCTGTTCGCAATGCTGGGCGAACAGGGGTTGCTGGTCTTCTGCGGCGTGCTCGCGGTGCCGTTCCTGGTGCCCGTTTCGGTGCCCGCAATGAGCACCGTGTTCGGGATCCCGATGCTGCTGATCGCGTTCGCCGTGATGCTGTCGCGCGTCCCCTGGCTACCGGCGCGCCTGCTCGATCGCGACATCAAGTCCGGGACCGTGCGCACCGTGCTCGCGCGCGCGCGCGGCTGGGCCCTGCGCTTCGAGCACCTGGTGCGCCCGCGGCTGCTCATGCTGTCGCAGGGTCGGACGATCAATTTCATCAACGGCGGGGTTCTGGCGCTCGCCGTGGGCCTGCTGATGGCACCGCTCGTGCTCGTGCCCCTCGCCAACACGCTACCCGCGATCGCGATCCTGCTGATGTGCTTCGGCATGGCCGAGCGCGACGGGGCCGTCATCGCGCTCGGCTGGTTCGCGACCCTGGTAGCCCTCGCCTATGTCGGCGGCCTGCTCGTGCTCGTGTTCTACGTCGGCCTCAATCACGAGAAGGCATTCGACCTGGTCCGGGCGTGGTTCGGCTCAGCGTGAATCGATCTCCTTGAGGAGCGCGTTCGCGCCGTACACCTTGGACATCGCCTCGCGGATGTAGGCCGGGTGCACGCCGATCGTGCGGTTCATGCGCTCGTCGAACCAGTAGCTGCCCGAGATCGAGTGGATGTTGCCGTCGAAGGCGAGGCCGACGATGTCGCCCTTCGCGTCCACCATCGGGCTGCCCGAATTGCCGCCGACGATGTCGTTATTGGTCGTGAAATTCGCCGGCGTGGTCATCGTCAACTGGTCCTTCACCGCCATCCAGCGCTCCGGGATCTTGAACGGCGGCTCGCCGGTCGCGCGCTCGAAGGCGCGCGAGAGCTCGGTCCACGGACGAACGTCCTCGCCCTTCTCGTTCCAGCCCTGCACGGCGCCGTACGAGAGTCGCAGCGGGAATGTCGCATCCGGATAGATGCTGGTGCCGTAGGCGGCGAAGCGCGCCTTGGCGATCGCCTCCTGACCGCGCTGCACCGGTCCCTCGACGTCCTTCTCGAAGCGCTGGCGCAGTTCGCGCGCGGTCGGGTCGACGAGCGCCGCAAGGCGGATCATCGGGTCCTGGTTCGCCTCGATCGCGGCCTGGCCCCCTTCGTACAGGGCGAGGCGCGCGGCCGGTTCCGCGAGCTTGCTGTCGCGCACCAGGCGCGTGGCGAGCGTGTCCGGCGAGTCGTTGCCGAACACCTGGCGCACCAGCGAGTGGTCCGGGCCGAGCCACTCGCGCATGCGCTCGAGGCCGAACGACAGGCGCAGGATCTCGAACTCCGGATAGATCGGGCTCGGCGCCTCGAGGCCCTGCTGCACGGCGGTCAGGCGCGCGTCGGTGAATTCCGCGAGCCGCGACTCGTTGGCCTTGGCGCGCTCGGCAGCAGCGCGCACCAGCGTGCGCGCGTGGACGAAGAGCTGGCTGTTGAAGGCCGCGCCGCCCTCGATGAAGGTGTACGGCACGAGAAAGTCGCGCCACGCGACCTGGGCTTTCTCGATCTCATCCCAGGCCGTCGCCGTGCCCGCGAGTTCCGCGTTCGAGGCGATGGAGGCGCGCAGCGCCTGCTCCTTCTTCGCGGCCGCGTCGATCAAGGACGGATCGAGCAGTGCGTCGAACTGCTTGCGGCGCACCTTGATCGCGTTCTCGATCTGGTTCAGGTAGCTTTCGGCGGTGCGGCGCGGCTCCTCGCCCGTCTTCGAGTACTGCAGCATGCGGCCGCGCAGTTCCGAGAACCGCATCAGCCAGAACGGCATGAACGTCGTGCGCTGCGTCTCGAGCTGTGCGGTCGTCAGCAGGCGGTCGGTGTTGCCGGGATGGCCGACCACGAACACCGCGTCGCCCGGATCGGCGCCGTCCCAGTTGATGCGCAAGTGGTTCGGCGTCTTCGCCGGCTTGCCGTTTTCGTAGGCGCGCAGGATCGACATGTCGAGGCACCAGCGCGGGAACTGGAAGTTGTCCGGGTCGCCGCCGAAGGCTGCGATGTCCTTCTCGGGCGCAAACACCAGGCGCACGTCCTCGTAGCGCTTGTACTTGTACATCCAGTACTGGCCGCCCTGGTAGAGCGACACGCGCTCGCACTTGAGCGGGGCGCCCGCCTTTTTCGAGGCCTCTTCGCAGGCCTGCTCGAGCCGCGTCAGTTCGCTGCGGCGCGCTTCGACTACGCCGCCGGCGGCGACGCCGGCCGTCGCCTTGGCGACCGCCGCGGTCACTTCTTCTGTGCCGACCAGCACGGAGACGGAGTCTTCGCCGCAGCGCGCTTCTTTCTCGCGCGTGGCGGCGAGGAATCCGTTGGTGTTGAGGTCGCTGTCGGGCGTCGAGTTGTTCGCGATGCAATCCTCGGCGCAGTGGTGGTTCGTGAGGATCAGCCCCTCGCCGGAGATGAAGGAGCCGGTGCAGCCGCCGTCGAGGCGGACCGTGCCTTCGCGCACGCGATTGAGCCAGGCCTCATTGAGGTCGACACCGTAGGTCGACTGGATGACGGCCCGCGGCGGGTTGTCGAGGGTCCACATGCCTTCGTCGGCAATGGCCGCACAGGTGACGAGCGCGGCGAGCGCCGCGAGGGGAAAACGCTTCATCGGAAACTCCGGTCAGTTGGCTGGGGCCGCGGGCGCGCGGCGAAGCGTTCATGTTACCGGTTGGGCGACCGCCGGGGGCAGGCCGGTCAACCGGTGGTCGCGGCGGCAGGGCCCTTCATCGTGCGGGTGACCCGGGGTGCCGGGCGGTAGCTGGGCGGCGCGTCGCGATCGGGCGAACGGCTTCCCGGACAGGTGGCCCGTGCCGGGTCGAAAAAGAGGGTGAGCAGCGCAACCGCCTCGATCGGGACGCTGTCCCGGTAGGCGGGCGTGAGCCGCGAAGCGCGGGCGATGGTGAGCGCCGCCTTGTCGAAGAGCCCGGGGGGTGCCGCCGAAAGGATGCGCGCCTGGAGCACCGCGCCATGCTCGTTGGTGCGCACTTCGAGCGTGACCTGACCGGTCCGGTTCTGCTCGCAGGCGGCCATCGGGAAGGGCGCGCTCGCGAGCATCATCGCGGGCACGTCGGTGAGCGTCGAGTCGGGCAGGCGATACTCGAAGCGGCGCGTCTCGCGGCGCGCGCTGCCGGGATCGAAGCGCCAGCGGCGGATCGCCACGATCGAGGCGGCTTCGAAAGCGCCGCGCGGCATCGCGGCGATGATGCGCGCCTTCGCGGTCGCGCCCTCGGCCGTGACGTCGAACTCGACTTCGACGTAACCCTCGATGCGCTGCTGCAGGAGCGTCGGCGGATACACCGGCACCGGCTGGCGTTCGTTGAGCGATCCCGCGCGCACATCCACCGTGTCCACCAGCGCGAAGCGCACGCGCGTGACCATCCGGCACTCGATGGCATTGCCGCCCGCGCGCGCCGGCCGGAAGCGCCAGCTGCGCACACCCGCGACCGCCGCCTGCTCGAAGTAGCCGCGCGGATCCGCTTTGAGCGCGCGCACCCAGCCAACCGTACCGTCCCGCAGCACGACCAGCGAGACTTCGACCGAGCCCTCGACACCGATCTCGCGCACCGCCGGCGGATAGCCGGGCGCTTCGCGATAGAGCGGGACCGGTGCTTCGATGCCCGGCTGCTCGCAGGGAACCCAGGCCGCGGCCCCGGTTGCAGGCGCCATGGCCAGGAGCGCGACGAAAAGGGTGACGCGATTCATTCGACGGTCGCCAGCAGCAGTTGCGTACCTTCGGGCGCGATCAGCAACGCATGTTGCGCCGGATCGAGATTCCCGGGCAGCCTTCGCGCGAACTGGAATCCGGCCTTACCGAGTGCGGCGATGCGCGTGGCCATGGCGGCATCCGTAAAGGTCAGCACCGGCCGGACCAGGGTGCCGCGATCGACCAGCGCCACATTCAATGTGTCGCTCGTGAGCCCGACGTGCGGATACGGTTCGGTGCCTTCCTCGGCCGGCACGAAGCCGAGCGGCTCCCAGGCGTGCGCGGTTGCCGCGGCGTCGCCGACCGGCAGCGCAATTTCCTCGAACCAGCCGAGCGTCGTCAGGTCGCCGGTCGCGCGCGGCGCCGGCGAGAACGTCCGCGCTTCGAGCAGCCGCACGAGCTGCCCGCCCGGTGCCTCGAAGCTCGCTTCGTTGAAGACGTCGCTGCCGAGACGCCGGTCGAGCACCATGACGCCCGCCGCCTCGATCGCCTCGAGCTGCCGCCCGAGATCCGGCAGCACGAAGGCGAGCAGCGGCGACTGCGGCAGTTCGTGCTGGTGCAGGCCGATCGCGAGCCGGCCGTCGGTGACGACGGCATAGGGATAGGACCAGGCCTCGCCGGTCGTCACCTGGGTGAAGCCGAGCCGCTCATAGAACGCGAGCGATTCCAATACATCCGGCGCCTGTACGCTGATTTCGAGGAAGCGCCCGATCATGCGGCCGCTTCCGTGATGCGCAGGGCGACGAGCCGTGCGAGGCAATCCGCCTGCGCCGGATCGTCGTTGAGTGCGGGAATGTAGTGGAAACGCTCGCCCCCGGCTGCGAGGAAAGTCGCGCGGCCGCGGATCGCGATTTCCTCGAGCGTTTCCAGGCAGTCCACCGCGAATCCCGGGCAGGCGACCGACAGCGCGCGCACGCCCGCGCGCGCGAGGGCGCCGAGCCGTTCCTCAGTGTAGGGTCCGAGCCAGCGCGCGCCGCCGACCCGCGACTGGAACGCGACCGACCACTGAGAGGGCGCGAGCGCGAGGCGTTCGGCGACGAGTCGCGCGGTCGCCTGGCAGCGTTCGCCATAGGGATCGCCGGCATCGGCATTCCGCTGCGGGATGCCGTGAAAGGAAAACAGCAGGTGATCGCAGGGCGGCGCTGCGGCGATGGCGGCGGCGAGCGCCGCGACATGGTCCGCTTCCGCGTGATAGTCCTCGATCAGCGCGATCGCAGGCGGCGCCGGCCAGCGCGCGATCCCGGCCTGCACACGGTCGGCGACCGACGCCGTCGTTGTCGCGGAATATTGCGGATAGAGCGGCAGCACGACGAGCCGGCGGATTCCGGCGGCGCGGAATGCGTCGAGTGCCGCGGCGATGGACGGATTGCCGTAGGTCATGCCGACGGCGACCGCCGGCGCGGGCGAGAGCAGCACTTGCAGGCGCCGTTCGATCGCCTGTGCGAGCGCCCGCGTGTGGACCAGGAGCGGCGAGCCCGCGTCGGTCCAGATCTCGCGGTAGGCGCGGGCACTCCGCGCCGGACGGAACGGCAGCACGACGCCATGCAGCAGCAGCCACCACGGCAGGCGGGGCAGGTTGACGACGCGCCGGTCCCAGAGGAATTCCGCGAGGAAGCGGCGTACGGCCGCCGCTGTCGGCGCGTCCGGGGTGCCGAGATTGGCGATCAGCACGCCCGTGTCCGACATGTCGCGACGATACCGCAAAAAAGAAACGGCGGCCGGGACGACCCCGACCGCCGTCACGAACATCAGACTTCAGTCAGATCTCAGAACGCGAAACGCACGCCCAGAATCCAGGTGTCCGCGTCGTCGCTGAACTGATATTCGGCGCCAACTGCAAAGTTCTTCGTGAAGAAGTAACGCCCGCCGACGCCGAGGCCCGTGTCATCGCCGCCACTCGACCCCAAGTCGGTATAGACCACCTGGCCTTCGAGCTCGAAGTTTTCGGCAACCTGGCCGCGCACGCCGGCCGAGACGAGGTAGCCGTCCACGTTCACGCCGACGTCGTCGGAATCCACCTCAACATAGCCGACGCGGCCGACGAGATTGACCTTGTCGCTGATGTCGAGATGTCCGCCGAAGCCAACCGCGATCTGGTCGACATCGACATCAACGCCCAGGACGTCAACTTCCTGGGTGACGTATTCGGCGAAAGCGAAGAAGTTCTCCGCGAAGCCGATCGAGCCGCGCACACCCGGGCCGTCTGCGTCCTCGTCAAAGCCATCGAAGTTCGTATTGACCCAGCCGGCTTCGATGTACGAGTAGCTCATGTCCTCTGCCTGGGCGGCGAGCGGGGCGGCTGCCAGCAGCAGGCTGCCCACAATTACATTCACGATCTTCATGATTTCTTGTCCTTCGATGATTGAGGGAGTGTTGTCCGCGCCACCACGGAGAGGGGGATTCCGGGGTCTGCGCACAGGCTGCATTTTAGCCGGGAACGATGAAAATATAGGCATTTCATCTGGTGAAGTGGTGCACAAAAAACCGGGAAAAACAGCCTCTTAGTGGGAGAACTGCATTCAAAGTCTGCTGATTTCCCCGGGGACCCGCCACTGTTGTTTTTCCCCCACGCCAAACGGGCATACCATGGCCCTCAAGGCCGCCCGGCGACGGCCGCTTGGGGGATGCATGAAAACCGGATTCCGTGAATGGGCGGGAATCGCCGCCGTTCTGCTCGGACTCGTGCCGGCAGCGCTGCAGGCGGCGGACGCGCAGTTGATTTACGACAAGCGCTATCCGTGCGGCACCGAGATTCTCGAAGTCGGA
>JANNKZ010000140.1:0-5395 GCA_031396515.1 Gammaproteobacteria bacterium | reverse complement strand
CGGTCCCGCGTCGTAAACATCGTTCAGCCACCCGGCGATCAGGTTGGCGCCGCCCATGCCCAGGTTCTGCACGACCCACATGAGCCCGATGGCCGTGCCGAACTTGTCCGCCGGCACCAGTTTGGCGACCAGCGGCCACATCACGGCCGGCACCAGCGAGAAGCTGACGCCGATCAGCACGGTGCCCACCCAGAGTGACCAACCGGTGATTGCCATGACGGCGATCGCGAGAGGCAGGAGCAGCGCGCCGAAGGCGAGCATCGGCGCATAGCGGCCGGTGCGGTCGCAGAGCCAGCCGAATGCCGGCGTCGCGAACAGGGCCGCCAGGAATACGAATCCGTTGATTTCGCCGGCGGCGCCCAGTTCGAGGCCGTGCGCATGCTGGAAATACTTGATCGCGAAGGTGCTGCGGAAGGCGAAGATTACCGCGTACCAGAGCACGCAGAGAATCAGCAGGTACCAGTAGGCCGGGCCGAAGCTCAGCAGGTCGCGGAATGCGAAACGCTGCGCGCTGCCGCCCGGCTCTGTTTTCGCGCCGCGGTTCCGGCGATCGAGCCACCAGTATCCGATCGTGCCTGCGAGCGACACCACGGCAAGCACCGCCGCGATGACGAGCGGCGGCTGCCAGCCTTCCGCATAGGCATTTGCGAACCATTTCGGCGACATGTCCGCGGAGTACGAGCCGAGGCGTGCAACCGCGAGCACCGAGCCCAGCGCAAATGCGAGATTGCGGCCGGTAAAATACTTGACGATACCCGCCATCACCGCGATGCCGAAGGTCTCGCCGCCGATGCCGAACAGCAGCCGGCCGACGGCCATGCCACCGAAGCCCGGGCTCCACGCCGTCAGCATGGCGCCGGCAAAGCAGATCGCGGCGGTCCACACGAGCATGCGGGCCGCACCGAAGCGATCCACGAGGATGCCGCCGAGCAGGATGAGCACGATGTTCGGCAGGTTGTAGATCGCGTTCAGCATCCCGATCTGGGAATCGCTGAACCCGCGCTGCCGCTCGAGCAGGTCGGCCACGGGGCCGATCGAGTCGTAGACGTAGTAATTGCCGTAGTAAGCGACCGCGAGGAGCGCAAAGATCAGCCAGGCCACGATGCGGCCGCGATTGCTCTCGTTCATGGCACTCCCGGTTCAGCGATCCGTCGGGTGGTTTTTCTCGAGCCAGCCTGGATGGACCTCTTCGAGCTTCTTCAGTTCGCGCTTCGCCTGGGTCTTCTTGCCCGCGGCACGCAGCTTTTCAATTTCTGCGTACCACTCCTCGGGCGGGCGCACGGCTTCGCTGGATTTCTGCAATCCGCCGATGCTCGTAACACCTTGGGTCGTGACATCCTCCGCCGTGACCTGGGTGACGGGTGTGGTGGATTCCACGTTGGATGATCGCTGGCGGTTGCCGGTCACGACGATCTCGGAGACATCTTCCTCGCGCTTTGGCGCGGGAGCGGGTGTCGTCGGAGCAGATTCCGCAGGTGCCGACGTTGCACCGACTGCCGGCGCATCCGCTGCCCCTTCCTGCGCGGCGCGCGAATCATTCACCGCGGGCAGCTCGAGCATCGGCGGTGGCACGACCGGCGGGGACGGCACGAAATTGCCGAGCTCCTTTTCGCCTTCCGCGCCTTCCTTCATCACGGCGCGAGCGGAGATGGCCGCTGCCGGCGCTTTCGATGGGTGCGAATCCTGCCGCTGCAGTGCCTCGTCGCGGAACCCGTCGGCGGGTTCAGTGGCCGGCGCCGTCGCGTAATCCGCTTCGGAGACGACGGACGGCGGGCGGGGCCGCTCGTACTGCTGCTGCACGAGCACGAGCACGATGGCGAGCAGCATCGACGCTGCGAGCGAGGCGGGCAGCCACCAGCGACCCGCGCGCGGCGTGAGCGCTTGGCGCGCCTTCGCGCGGATGCGCGCGTCGGTCAGCTCCGGCGGAGCGTCGGTCCCGCCGTCGAGCAGGCGACGCCAAGCATCGCGATTGACCGGTTTGTCTTCTGTCGTCATGTCCTCAGTCCGGCGGCGCGTCGGCGCCCAGTTCCTGCTTCAACTTTGCGACGGCGTAGCGTACGCGGCTCTTGGCGGTCTCCGCCCTGGTGCCGGTCTGCTCCGCGATCTCCGTCATCGACAGCCCGCCCTCCACATATAGAAGAAAGGCGACGCGCTGGTCCTCGGGCAATCTCGCGAGCGCCGCACCGAGCCGCCGGGCCGATTCGCCGGCTGCGGCCAGTGCGGCGGGTTCGGCCGCGGGCAGGTCCGCCGCGGCGGCGACCGCGTCGTCGTCCGTCGTCTCGCGCGCCGCGCGCCGCCCGCTCTTGCGCCAGTGGTCCATGCAGCAGTTGTGCGCGATCCGGTAGAGCCAAGTCGTGAACTGCGCGGTAGGGCGATAGCGCTCGCGGTTGGCGATGACGCGCGACCAGCACTCCTGAAAGACGTCGTCGGTCGCGGCCGCGTTCCCTATGAGGCGCCGGATGAATCGCCAAAGCCCGGCGCGATTGCGTTCGTAGAGCGCATCGAACGCGTGTGCGTCGCCCGCGGCATACCGCTGCATCAATTGCGCATCGTCGTCCGGCTCCCCCATCGCGGGCACTTTACGCCGGATGGGGCCGCCGTCTCTCGTTGAACGTCGCAGCCGGGCCGAAAGCGCTGCCGGCCCCCGGTGGTTTTTCTCAAGCCGATGATTTTGCAAGGGTTTCCCTGCCTTGGGCGCGACAGCGGAACCGCGAACGTGCCAATGTCGGGGCCATGGGAGGGAGCGCATTCTTTCTGGGGAGCCCGGCTCGCAGGCGCATGAGCGCACTCGCGACCAGCACGGGGCTGTTCATCCTGGTCGAGTCGGGATTCCGGGTCATCGGTCCGTTATGGGCGACCCAGGACCTCGGACTCGGCAACGCCGAGTGGGCGTGGTTGCGCTCGGCAGGCGAGTTCGGCGGATTCGCGAGCATCCTCGCGCTCGGCATCCTGTCGGAGCGCCTCGGCTCGCGCTGGATGAGCGTCATTGCGCTCCTCGGCTCGGGGCTCGCACTCGCGGGCCTCGCCTCCGGCCGGGCCACGTTCTGGCTGATGACGCTGTTCGGCGCATTCAGCAGCATCATCTACGTCAGCTTCAACACGCTGGCCCAGCGCGTGTCGGCGCGGCGGCAGGGACTCGCGAATTCCGTGTATCGCGCGGCGGGTGCCGCCGCCGCCATCGTCGCGCCCGCCGTCGCGACGCGCGCCGCGGATTCGTTCGGCGCCTACGCGCCGGTGCTGGTCGCCGCCGCCATCGTGCTCGCGGGCGCCGGCATCGCGATCGTCTTCTACCTGGATCCGGAAACCGCGCCGCGCCGCACACCGACGTTCGCGGAATCGTTCGCAACCTATCGCCGCTGTTTCCGCCTGCGGCCGCTCCTGACCTTCATCGCCATCACGCGCGGATTCGGCGTCGCGGTCGCCGCGGTCGGCACATTCGCGGCGCTGCGCTTCACGCGGGAACTCGGGCTTGGCGATCTCGCATTCGGCGCGCTCTGCAGCATCGTCGCGATCGGCAACCTGCTCGCGCTCGTGGCGAGCGGCTGGCTCATGGATCGCCTGCGGCCGAGCCGCGCACTCGCGTTCGCGTGGATCGGTTGCGGCCTCGGCGCGATTGCTATGGGGCTCTCGGATTCGCTCGCGCTCGCGATCGCGGGTTTCGCGCTCTTCACGCAATTGCAGTCGTTGTGCTCAGTGCCACTGTCCTTGTGGTCGAGCCGGATCGCGGCAACCGCGGAAGGCGGCCCCGGCGAGACGGCTGTATTCACGGTGCAGAAAGTTTTCCAGTCTGGTGTGACGATGCTGGCGATGGCGCTGCTCGGTGTGCTCGAGCCGCTGGTCGGCATGGGCACGCTGATGTGGTGCGGCGGCCTGCTGTGCCTGCCGCTCGCCGCGGCCATCGCGCGGGCTGGCGCGGCCCGGAATCTCTGAGCCCGCGGATCATGTACAGTCGCACGACCCGCATGCGCAGCAAGCTGTTCGTTCCCGGGTCGCGCCCGGAGCTGTTCGCCAAGGCATTGGCCACCGAGGCCGATGCGATCTCCATCGATCTCGAGGATTCCGTGCCCGAGGAGCGCAAGGCCGAGGCGCGCGCGCGGGCTGCCGCGTTCCTCGGTTCGCCTGAGGCCGCCGCCAGCGGCAAGACGATCGTCGTGCGGGTCAACGCGCCGGGCACGCCGCACTTCGAACAGGATCTCGCGGCGATTGCGCGGACGGGCCTCGCGCTCGTGAACCTGCCGAAGGTCGAATCCGCCGAAGCGCTGCGTGACGCGATCGCTGCACTGCAGCGTGCCGAGGCGACGAACCGCGTCGCCGGGACCATCGGCGTGCTGGTCAACATCGAGACGCCGGCGGGATTGCGCCGTGCCGCGGAAATTGCCGGCGCGCATGCGCGCGTGGCCGGCCTGCAGGTCGGTTACCTCGACCTCTTCGAGCCGCAGGGCATCGATCGAAGCGACGACGCGACGGTCCACGCGGTGCGCTTCGCCGTACGCATGGCGGCTGCCGAGGCGGGCGTCGCCGCGTACGACGGTGCGTTTGCCGACGTGAAGGACGCGGAGGGCTTCCGGCAGGAAGCGGAGCGTGCGCGGCGGCTCGGTTACTCGGGCAAGAGCTGCATACACCCGAGCCAGGTCGCGCTCGCGAACGCCGCGTTCCAGCCGCACGCCGACGAGGTTGCGCAGGCGGAACGCATCATCGCGGCGGCGACCGAGGCGACGAGGGTCGGCAACGCCGTCTTCCTGCTCGATGGCCGGATGGTGGACGCGCCCGCAATCCGGCGCGCGGAATCCGTGCTCGCACGGGCCGGCAAGCCGCGCGCACGATGAACCGGATCGCCATCGCGTTCGCGCGCGCCGTCCTGGTCTGCCTGATTCTGTTGGCTGCGGTACTTCCCGCGCAGGCCGGCAATCTCGTCTCACTGGAATCCGGGACGATCGCACCGCTGCCCGCCGATGCGGCGGTGTCGCGTCTGCTGACGATCGACGGCCGGCTCGTGGCGCTCGGCGAGGGAAACGCCTGGCTGCTCGATGAAACGCAAGGCGGCTGGACGGAAATGGCGTGGCAACCCGGCGGCACGGTTGCCGCCGTCGCGACCGATGGTCCCCGCACGTATCTGTTGCTGGCAGCGCCCGATGGCTCGCTGACCTCGATCGATCGGCTCGCCCTCGCCGGCGATGCGCTGTCGTCCTCGCCCGTGCCGTTGCCACCGACTGTCTTGACGGGGGCCAAGGCCGCGCTGATCGGCACGTCGCTCTACGTCGCAGGCTTCGACACGGACCGCCAGCCCCGACTCTTTGCGCTCGATGTGTCGCTTGCGCAGCCGCAGTGGACGCCGCATGCGGGCTGGCCCGGCGCCGGCGGCGAGATCACCTCGATGACCGGACAGACCTTCGGC
>JANNKZ010000120.1:0-2858 GCA_031396515.1 Gammaproteobacteria bacterium | reverse complement strand
GGTCGAGCGACCAGGCCGAAACGGCGGCCGCCGCGAGCAGCAGCAACGCGAGGGTGACGAGCAGTCGCCGCTGCAGCGAGGTGGGCGTTTCAGCCACGGTCAGCCGCGGGCGATCCGGTAGCCGCGCCCCCGGAGCGTTTCGATCGGCTGGTGCTTGCCGTCAGGATCGAGCTTGCGGCGCAACCGACCGATGAAGACCTCGATCGTGTTGCTGTCGCGCTCGAAGTCCTGCTCGTAGAGCTTCTCGGTCAGCTCCGCCTTCGAGACGACTTCGCCGGCACGCAGCATCAGGTATTCGAGCAGCCGGTATTCGAACGCCGTCAGCTCGATCGGCGCGCCGTTGACCCGGACTTCCTGGCTGCGCGTGTCGAGCTCGACAGGGCCGCTCTTCTGCAGCGGCTGCGACCAGCCGCCGGAGCGGCGCAGCAAGGCCTGCACGCGCGCGAGCACTTCCTCGAACCGGAACGGCTTGGTCACGTAATCGTCGGCGCCGGCATCGAGCCCGGCAACCTTTTCCTGCCAGCTGTCGCGCGCGGTCAGGATCAGGACGGGAAACGACTTGCCGGCCTTGCGCCAGGCGCGGATCGCCTCGAGCCCGGAACGGCCCGGCAGGCCGAGGTCGACCACGGCGACGTCGATCGGGTACTCGAGTCCCGCGAATTCGCCCTCGACGCCGTCGGCGGCGAGATCCACCGCGAACCCGGCGCCGCGAAACTGCAGTGCCAGCGTCTCACGGAGCGCTGGCTCGTCTTCGAGCACGAGGAGCCGCATGCGCCCTCACTTATCGCGGCTGGAACCCGCGTCCACCGAGACTTCGAACACCCGTCCGTCCTGGTCAAGCAGGCGGATGCGGTAAACGATGCGATCACCCTGGCGCTTTTCCTCGCCGTGCACGGCGCGCGCCTTGTAGCGCTTTTCGGCCTGGGCCATCGCCTCATCGAGCGAGATCCGGCGCTCCGATCCGCCGCGGTCATCGTCGTCCTGCTCGCGGTCGCGACTGCGATCGTCGCCGTGGTTGCGGCCGCGGTCGTCATTGCGGTTGTGTTCGCGCTCGGCGGCCTGCGCCAGACCGGTCCCAAACGTGACTGCGGTCAGCGCGAGGCTGGCAACGAGCGTGAGCAGCTTGCGCGTCATCGGCATGGCGTCATTGTAGTGGAATGGCAGGGCCCGGGCCGCTTGCGCGGCCCGGGCCTGGCTTCAGCCGGCCGCCGGGCTCACGTCGACCCGGACGCGGATCCGGTCGCCCGGATCGTAGGGCATCTGCGTGACGTACTGGCGGTCGCCGTACTCGTAGGTCACCTGGTAGCCGTCGATGCGATCGTCGTAGCGGTCGCGATAGCGCGTTTCGCAACGCTCGTAGGTGCGGTCGTCGCCATAGCGCTCGCGCTGCCGCTGCTGTGAGACATTGTGGCCGATTGCGCCACCGATGATCGCACCCGCCGCGCGCGCCACCTGGCGACCGCGGCCGTCGCCGACCTGGTTGCCGAGCACGCCGCCGATCAGGCCGCCGAGCAGCGTGCCGCCGATATGATTCGACGACATCGGCCCGTCCACCGACCGGTAGCCGCGCTCCTGCCAGCAATCCTGCACGGGCTCGCTGACGCGGACGCGCCGGCGCAATGGCTCGACGTCGACCACGCGGGCATATTCGTAGCCGCTGTCGTACCGCTCTTCGTAACGATCGTCGTAGCGATCATCATATCGGTCGTCATAGCGATCGTCGGCGAGCGCCACGGCCGATGCGGACGTGAGCCCGACGGCGATTGCCGCGATCCAGAACTTGCGTGACATGGTGCGCCCTCCTCTATTGGTCACGGTGCCAATCTACGAAGGCGCCGATGAACCGGTCCTGAACGCCAGGACCGCGGAAACTTCAGGGATTCTCGGCCTTTGCGTCCGCCCAAAGGCGCTCCAAAAGGGCCATGTCTACGGCCCCGGGGCCGAGTCCCTGCACGGCCAGCGCGCGCTCCAGGTGGCCGAATCGCCGCGCAAACCGGTCGTTGGCCCGCCGCAGCGCGGACTCCGGATCGACGTCGAGGTGCCGGGACAGATAGACCACCGAGAAGAGCAGGTCGCCGAGTTCAGCCTCGATCCGTGCCGGATCGCCGGCGGTTCGATCGAGTTCTGCGAGTTCCTCGTCGATCTTGGCGCGCGGGCCGGCGGCATCCGGCCAGTCGAAGCCAGTGTCGGCGGCCCGGGCGCCCAGCTTGCGGGCGCGCGTCAGCGCCGGCAGCGCCGCCGGGATGCCGAACAGCGCGCCGGCCTCCCCGTCCTGCGCGCGCCGCTCCGCGGCTTTGATGCGCTCCCAGGCGCGCGTCTGCTCCTGTGCGTCCGCGATGCGGACGCCACCGAACACGTGCGGATGGCGGCGCGTCAGCTTGTCGCAGATGGCATCCACGACGTCGTCGAAGCGAAAGCGGCCGAGCTCGCTTGCGAGCTGGGAGTGAAACACGACTTGGAACAGCAGGTCGCCGAGCTCGTCCCGGAGCGCGTCGAGGTCCGCACGCTCGATCGCATCCGCGACTTCGTAGGCTTCCTCGATCGTGTGCGGCGCAATCGACGCGAAATCCTGTTCGCGATCCCATGGGCACCCGTCCCGGGGATCGCGCAGCCGCTGCATGATCTCGAGCAGCCGTTCAATCGCCATGGATCGGCGTCCCGCCCAGCACTTCGCGCAGCGTCAGCAGCATGCCGGCGGTTGCGCCCCAGATGTTGAAGCTGCCCCAGGGCAGGTCGAGCGTCTCGACGTCCACGTCGCCGATGCGCCGCCAACGGCGCGCATGCGTGGACGGATCGAGCAGGTGGCGGAGCGGCACCTCGAAGGTACCAGCAACTTCGGTCGGATCGAGCACGAGTTC
>JANNKZ010000101.1:0-2412 GCA_031396515.1 Gammaproteobacteria bacterium | reverse complement strand
AACGTCTCGAAGTAGGACGGGCTCGTCGTCACGTGGCGCGCGAACGGGCGCGCGGCGCCCTCGCCGTACTCGCGGCCTTCAATCCCATAGGGACCGTCGCCGCTGCGCAGGCCCGGCAGCGCATCGGCAACGGCCGCGGCCTTCACGCCCGGCTGTGCCTGGATGCGCTGAAGCAGCGTTTCCCAGAAACGGACCTGCTCGGCCGACTCCGGGTAGGTCCCAGCGGTCAGGCCGACGCGCATGGTCATGATGTCGGCGGTTTCGACGCCGATGTCCGCCTGCGTGGCTTTCAGCACGCTCTTCGTCATCAGGGCCGAAGTGCCGAGCAGCAGGCAGGCGAGCGCGACTTCGAACACGACGAGGCCCCAGGCGATCCTGCCGATTGCAAGTCCGGTGCCGGTGCGCCCTCCGTCCCGCAGCAGCGAGTCGAGCGAGGGCCGCGAAGCGCGAAGCGCCGCAGGCAATCCCGCGATCAGCGTGGACAGGAGCGCGAGCGCCACGGCCACGGTCGCCACGCGGAAGTCGATCTCGTAGGTCCACCAGTGCGGGTTGCCGTCCTGCAGCCGATCCATCGCGAGGCGGAATCCATCGAGCGCGATCGACGCCAGCAGCAGCCCGAGCAAGGTCCCGAGCGTACTGATGACGAGGCCCTCGGCCAGCACGTGCAGCACCAGGCGGCTGCGCGAGGCACCGAGCGCTGAGCGCACGGTAGTCTCGCGCACGCGGTAGGCCGAGCGCGCGAGCAGCAGGTTCGAGACGTTGGCGCAGGCGATCAGCAGCACGCAGGCGACCGCCACCAGCATGGTCCAGATGAGCTCGTCGTCGTCGGCAATGAAGCTCGCGGCGAACGGCATCACTTCGAAATGGCCGTTGAAGATCTGTTGCGGGACCTTCGACTTGATCTCCGCAGCGACCGGCGCAAGTTCCTGCTGCGCGATGTCGACGCTGCCGCCAGGCTTGAGCCGGCCGTAGACGGTGACGCTTGCCGCCAGGTCGCGGCTGAGGCTGCCCGCGCGCTCCTGGATCGGAACCCAGAGCTGCGCGGCGGACGGAAACGCGTAACCCTCCGGCATCACGCCGATGACTTCGGACGCCTTGCCGTTCACGCGTACGATGCGCCCGATGACTGACGGGTCGGAGTCGAATCGCTCTTTCCACAACTGGTGACTGAGAACCACCACCGGCGCCGCGCCCTCGGTCGCGTCGCGCGGGAGGATTGCGCGACCGAGCTCCGGCGCGACGCCGGCTACGTCGAACATGTAGCCGTCGGTGAAGCCGCCGTCGTAGCGCTCCGCCTGCCCGTCGCCGGTGAGATAGGCGGTGCCGACATACGCGGCGCCCATCGGCTCGAACTGCGTCTGCTGTTCGCGGACCAGCGCGTAGTCTTCGAGGATCATCTGGTCGTCGTAATCGTCGGGCGCCTGCCCGGCAATGGTCACGATCGAGTACAGGCGGTCGCCACCCGGATACGGCGCCGGCTTCAGCATCAGCGTGTCGGCGACGCTGTACATGAAGATGACGGCGCCGAGGCCCAAGCCGAGCACCCCGACCGCAAGTGCGGTGAATGCCGGCGCGCGTGCGAGGCCAGCGATGGCGGCCTTGATCTCGTCTATGAATCCGCGCATGTGTTTCCCCTCACAGCTTCGCCGCGCGGCGCGACGACAGGTCGATCAATGTGTTTTCGTCGACCACTCGGCCGTCGAAGAGCTGGATCTTGCGGTCCGCGTAATCCGCGTAACGCGGGTCGTGCGTGACCATGCAGATGGTCGAGCCCTCGCGGTGCAGTTCGCGCAGCAGGTTCATGACGGCTTCGCCGTTGCGCGAGTCCAGGTTTCCGGTCGGTTCGTCGGCGAGCAGGATCGACGGCCGGCCGGCGAGCGCGCGGGCGACCGCGACGCGCTGCTGCTGGCCGCCCGAGAGTTGAGCCGGGTGGTGATTGACGCGGTGCGACATCCCGACGCGCTCGAGCGCGTGCAGCGAGGCGCGGCGGCGCTCGTCGGAGTTCATGGCCTGGCGATAGGTCAGCGGCAGCTCCACGTTTTGGAGCACCGTCAGGTCCCCGATCAGGTTGAACGCCTGGAAGATGAAGCCGATGCGTTCGTTCCGCACTTTCGCGCGCGCGGCGGGCGTGAGCGCGGTCACGTTGTCGCCGGCGAGCGTGTAGACGCCGCCGGTCGGCGCGTCGAGGAGCCCCAGGATCGCGAGCAGCGTGGACTTGCCGCATCCGGAAGGACCGGAGATGGACAGGAACTCGCCCTTGGCGACGTCCAGGTGGATCCCGTCGAGCGCGTGCGTCTCGAGGTCGTCCGTGTAGAACACCTTGGTCATCGACTCGAGACGGATCATGGCCGTGGGGCTGCATGGGATCAGTACTCCTGGAGGAATTATTCAGTCGATGACCAGGCGGTCCTT
>JANNKZ010000092.1:0-2080 GCA_031396515.1 Gammaproteobacteria bacterium | reverse complement strand
GGCGGCGGCGGCAACTTCGGCATCGTGACGGGCTTCGAGTTTGGCCTGCACCCGATGCAGCGGCAGATCATCGGCGGCGACCTGGTCTTTCCGATCGAGCGGGCGCGCGAACTGCTCGAGTTCTACGGCGAGTACGCCAACAGCGCGCCCGAAGAGCTGTATGTCGACGCCTACATGAACTCACCCATGGGCGAAAAACCCGGCACGTTCGCGATCCAGACGACCTATTCCGGGCCGGCCGCCGATGCCGAGCGCGTGCTGGCGCCATTGCGGAAGCTTGGAAAGCCGATTGAAGACACGATCAAGGCACAGGACTACGTCGCGATCCAGCGCAGCTGGGACCAGACCGACCCGCGGAACAACGGCGAGTACCTCAAGGCCGGCTTCGTCGTCGGCTACCCCGCGGGCCTCGTCGACGCCATCATGGACGGATTCCAGCCGGACCCCGCGCGCGGCACTTCGATTTTTACCCAGCATGCCGGCGGCGCCATCGGCCGCGTCGCGCCGGATGCGACGGCATTCCCGCATCGGCGTTCGACGCTCGAGATATTCGCCATGGTGTCCTGGGATCTCGCCACGGACGGGAAGCGGCACACGGACTACGTCAAGGACTACTGGTCGAAGCTGCTGCCGTTCACCGACGGTTACTACACGAACGAGGTGGCCGACGAGTATCAGCCGAAGATCGACGAGAACTACCGCGGCAACATCGGGCGGCTGCGGCAGCTCAAGCGCCAGTACGATCCGCAGAACCTGTTCCGGTTGAATGCGAATATCCTGCCGGCGTGAATCAGGGTGAGGAAGAAAACATGAAATTGGGAACGTCGGCTCTTGCGAGCCTCGGTCTGGTTCTCGCGCATTCGCCGGTCAGCGCGGAAAGCGAATGGCCCACGCAAGGTTGGACATCCACGACCCCATCCGAAGTCGGGCTGGACGCCCGAGTGCTCGCCACCCTTGATGCCGACATCAGCGAGGGAAAGTACGGCTACATCGATTCCATGCTCGTAATCCGTCACGGAAAGGTGGCGTACGAGCGTTACTACGGCCACGACTACGACCGTATCTACGCCAAAGAGGTCAAGATCCCCAGCCCGCTGGTCGTGCGCGATCCGAGCGGACCATACAACTACTTCAATCCGTGGTGGCATCCCTACTACCGCAGGGGCAACCTCCACACGATGCAATCGGTGACCAAGAGCGTCGTCTCAGCCGTGATCGGTATAGCCGTCGGCCGGAACGAGTTCCCGTCGCTCGACACGCCCGTGCTTTCCTTCTTTGATCCAGCCAAAGTGGCGAACCTCGACGATCGCAAGCGTCGCATCACGCTGCGGCACTTGCTGACGATGACGGCCGGATTCGACTGGGACGAGGATCTTCCTTACATAGATCCGAAGAACACGTTTTCGATCCTGATTTTCACGCCAGACTGGGTGCAGTTCACCATCGACCGGCCGATGGCACGCGAGCCAGGCGAAGTGTTCCAGTACAATAGCGGCGAAACACTTCTGCTCGGCCACATATTCCGCCAGGCCACCGGCGTCGACCTCGAGGAGTACGCCGCGAAGCACCTGTTCGCGCCGCTCGGAATCGACAACTACGAGTGGAAGCGCACGCCGTTTGGACTCGTCGATACCCAGGAAGGTCTTTTCGTCAGTTCGCGCGACATTGCCAAGATCGCCTACCTTTTTCTGCATCAGGGCCGGTGGGACGACCGTCAGGTCGTGCCGCAAGAATGGGTAAAACTGTCACTGACTCCCAACAAGAACGTTGTTGACGACGGCAGCATTCAGTACGGATACAAATGGTGGTTGTATCGCTATCAGTTCCAGGGGAAGGACCGCATTGCGTTCGCTGGCGCGGGGTTCGGCGGTCAACGTCCCATCGTCCTGCCGGAGCTCGATCTGGTGCTGGTCTTCACCGGTTGGAACATCCTGCCGGATCGACCCTTCCTGCAAACGCCGGAGGCGATCCGTCGAGTCCTGGAAGCTATCAAGGAACCGTGACCGAGTAAGAGGGAAAAGCCATGGCGTTTCGATGGATCACGCTTGTTGCCAGCCTTTTCTTTTCAATGCCGCTCGCC
>JANNKZ010000090.1:0-12882 GCA_031396515.1 Gammaproteobacteria bacterium | reverse complement strand
CACGAAGATGGAAACGGTCATGACCGTGACCGGGTTGCTGGCGTCGCCCGCCGCGAAGTACACGAGCACCAGGAAGGACATCAGCATGGCGGCGTACGGCACGCTCTGGGCCGCGGTCGAGCCCATCGCCGACGAGCGCGCCTTCAGCTGCCAGCGGTCGCGGACCTGCGAATGCGCCGCGGCCGCGAGCCCGACGTAGCAGCCGAGGTACAGCACGTCGGAAAAATCGCCGAGCTGATAACCCACCGTCACCGCCGACGTCGCCCAGACGATGTCCCCGAGGAAAATCATCGAGAAGCCAGCCGCCAGCAGCAGGATCGTGCTGCGGCGCATCGGCGCGCGCGCGCTGTTCATCAGCAGCACGCCGATCGCCATCAGCATCAGGCAGTCGACCGCAATGTAGGCCTGCGACAGCGCGAAGCGCCAGAAGTCCTGCTGGTCCGCTGCCGCCGTCGGGCTGATCACGAAGTACCAGAAGAAGGTGCCGAATCCGAGGATCAGGATGAACGAGTCGAGCAGCAGCCGGCCCCAGGGTACGCGTTGCGCGCTCGCGCGGATTGCGATCAGGAAGCCCCAGAACAGCAGGATGTAGAAAGTGAAGTAGACGGCGTCGGCGAGCGACGGGAACGGGTCCAGTTCGAGCAGGCGATAGATGGTGTCGACGAGGTTCGCGACGACGTAAGTGGCGAGTGCGGCCGCAAGGAACTTCCAGGTTCGCCGGTTCGCCGGATCACGGGCCGACCGCGCGGCGACGATCGCAAGCACGGTGGCCGCGATACTGGCCGGCATGTCCGAGGTCAGCAGGAAGAAATCGAGCGCGGGACTGGACGGCAGGCCCGCGAGCGAGACCGCGATGGCGATTACAATGTAGACCGCCACACCGACTGCGAGGAAACCCGTCCAGCCGCCGGCGAACGGACCGCGCGTAGCGCCCGCAATCTGGCTTGTGGTCGGACCAGCGTTCATGCCATGTCCTGTCCCGAGAGGCAGGATGATGTCAAGTCGCGGGCGGAACCGCACCTAATTGCCGGATTTTCCTGCGAAGTTTGTGACCGGTCTCGCGGTCAGAGGACCCCTCGGCGCTCCTGGTCGAGCTCGATCGACTCGAACAGGGCCCGGAAATTGCCCTCGCCGAAGCCCTCGTTGCCCTTGCGCTGGATGATCTCGAAGAAGATCGGACCGATGACGTTCTTGGTGAAGATCTGCAGCAGGATCCCGTCCTCGGCGCTGCCATCGATCAGGATGCGGCGCTCCTGCATCTGTTCGAGAGACTCGCGGTGGCCGGTGACGCGCGCCATCACACCCTCGTAATACGAGTCCGGCGTGTCCTGGAACTCCACGCCGTTCGCGCGCAGGGCATCGACCGTCGCGAAGATGTCGTCGGTGAAGAGCGCAATGTGCTGGATGCCCTCGCCGTGGTACTCGCGCAGGTATTCCTCGATCTGGCTCTTGTCGTCCTGGCTCTCGTTGATCGGGATACGGATCTTGCCGCAAGGGCTCGTCATCGCGCGGCTGAACAGGCCGGTCTTCTTGCCCTCGATGTCGAAGTAGCGGATTTCGCGAAAATTGAACAGGCGCTCGTAGAAGCCCGCCCACTTGTCCATGTGGCCGCGGCTCACGTTGTGCGTGAGATGGTCGATCAGCGTGAGCCCGGCGTGGCGGACCGGGGTCTCGTCGCGCACGGCCACGAAATCCACGTCGTAGATCGTGCGCTCGCCGTAGCGATCGACCAGGTAGATGTGGCTGCCACCGATGCCCTCGATCGCCGGGATGTGGAGCTCCATCGGGCCCACCTGGGTCTCGACCGGCTTCGCGCCGAGTTCTACCGCGCGCCTGAACGCCGCCGCGGCGTCGCGCACGCGGAAGGCCATCGCGCAGGCCGAGGGGCCGTGCTCGCGGGCGAAGCGCTGGCCGAAGCCGCCCGGATCGGCGTTGATCAGGAAATTGACGTCGCCCTGCCGGTGCAGCGTCACGTCCTTGCTGCGATGCCGCGCCGCCACCGGAAAACCCATGCGCGCGAACAGCCGGCGCAACTGGTCCGGATCTGGCGCGGTGTACTCGACGAATTCGAATCCGTCCGTGCCCATCGGGTTTTCGGGACGCTCGGGCATGTTCCACTCCCGGGTTAGTTGCAGTTGCAACTATAATGCATCCATGGCGGCCCCCGCGAACGTCCCGACGGCGCTCGACCTCGAGCACTTCCTGCCCTACCGGCTGTCGGTGCTGTCGAACACCGTGTCCGCGGCGCTGGCCGGGGCCTATGCGCGGCGATTCGGCCTGACCATCCCCCAGTGGCGGGTGGTCGCGGTGCTGGCGCGCACGCCGGGCCTGTCGGCCGCCGGTGTCGCCGAGCGCACGGCGATGGACAAGGTCGCGGTCAGCCGCGCGGTCACCGGACTGGTGCGCGCAGGCCGTGTGCGCCGCGTGCTCGCCCCCGCCGACCGGCGGCGCTCGGTGCTGACGCTGTCGGCGCGCGGCCGGCAGGTCTACGAGCGCATCATTCCGCTCGCGCTCGCCTACGAGCGTCGGCTGCTCGCCGAGTTGTCGCCGGACGAAAAATTACAGTTTGATGTACTGCTTGGGCGACTGCAGAAACGCTCCTGGCTGCTCGGACCTGCCGGTGACTCGCGTGTATAATTTGCGCCGCTACGCCGCCGACCGGGACACTCCGATCCGGGCGCGTCTGGAGTGTTCATGCTAGGCAGGATTCCGGCCGCCCGTCAGGCAATCATCGATCGCATCGCTGCCCGCGCCCGCCGCGCCGGGCGCAAGGGCCTGCCCGCTTCGCCGGAGCGGCTGGTGCGCTGCTTCTATCACGGCGTCTCGGAACTCGATCTCGTGCAGCGCAAGCCGGAAGACCTGGCCGGCGCCGCCCTCGCCCAGTTCCGCCTCGGCCGCCAGCGGCGCGCCCGGCGCTCGCTGGTGCGCGTGTTCAACCCGGATCCGCGGCGCGACGGTTTTTCGTCGTCCCATACCGTCATCATGGTCGTCACCGACGACATGCCGTTCCTGGTCGATTCCCTCGGCATCGTCTGCACCGACCGCGGGCTCGCCGTGCACCTGCTCGCGCACCCTGTTTTCTCGGTGCTGCGCGACCGCGCCGGCCGCCTGCGCGAGGTGCACCTGGACGACGCGCCGCAGGGCGCGCGTGCCGAGTCCTGGCAGTTCATCGAGGTCGACCGCGAGCCGGATCCGAAGCGGCTCGCGGAGCTCGAGCGGCGCATCCGCAGCACGCTCGACGACATCCAAAGCGCGACCGGCGACTGGCGCCGCATGCGCGCGATGGCGAAGGACGTCGCCGAGGCGCTCGGACACACGCGGGTGCGCGGCCAGAACGTGGACCTGCGCGAATCGAAGCAGCTGCTCGAGTGGATGGAGGATAACCACTTCACGTTTCTCGGCTACCGCGAATACCGCCTGCGGCGTGGCGCGCGGCGCGACCTGCTGGTGCCGGTCGCGAAGAGCGGCCTCGGCATCATGCGCGCGGGCCGGCGCGGCGCGCGCTCGATCCCGCTCACCGGCGAGGTCCGCGCGTTCGCGCGCTCGACCGAGCCGCTGATCATCACCAAGGCGAATTCGGTCGCGACCGTGCATCGCTCGACCTACCTCGACTACGTCGGGGTCAAGACCTTCGACGCGCGCGGCGCCGTGACCGGCGAGCGGCGCTTCATCGGCCTGTGGACGTCGTCGGCCTACAGCAAGAGCCCGCGCGAGATTCCGCTGCTGCGCCTCAAGGTGCAGCGCGTCATCGACCTCTTCGGCCTGAAGGCCTCGAGCCACGACCAAAAGGCGGTGGTCCACGCGCTCGATAACTTCCCGCGCGACGAGCTGTTCCAGGCCACCATCCCGGACCTGGTACGCATCGTGCGCGGCGTCGTCAATCTCTATGAGCGCGCGCAGGTGCGCCTGTTCGTGCGTCGGGACGTGTTCCGCCGCTTCTACTCCTGCCTCGTGTTCGTGCCGCGCGACCGCTACAACACGCAGGCGCGCGAACGCATCGAGGCGCTCGCACGCAAGGTTTTCGGCGGCGTCGCAATCGAGTCGCAGGTGCAGCTCTCCGAGTCCGCCCTCGCGCGGCTGCACATGCTGGTGCGCACGCCTCCCGATTCCGAGGCCGGCGTGGATGCCGCCGAACTCGAGCGGCGCATCGCCGACACCGTACGCACCTGGCAGGACCAGCTGAAGGACGCGCTGCTCGACGCGCACGGCGAGGCCGAGGCGCTGCGGCTGCACCGCGCCTGGTCCGCGGCTTTCCCCGCGGCCTACCAGGACGACACGCCGTTCGAGGCCGCGGTCGGCGACATCGCCTGCCTCGAGACGCTGCTGACCAGCTCGCAGGCGCTGCGCATGGGGCTGTACCGCGCGACCGGCCAGCCCGAGCACAAGGTGCAGTTCAAGCTGTTCCGTCGCGTGCGGCCGATCCCGATCTCCGACGTGCTGCCGACGATCGAGAATCTCGGCCTCAAGCTGATCAGCGAGCGCCCCTACGAGATCCATACGACGGCCGGCGTCTTTTGGATCCAGGACTTCGAACTCGAGCATCCGCGCGGCGTGCGCATCGACCTCGATATCGACGGCCCGCGATTCAAGCGCACCTTCGCGAACGTGTGGCTCGGCAACGTCGACAACGACGGCTTCAACCGCCTGGTGCTCGCGGCCGACCTCGACTGGCACGAGGCGATGGTGCTCAGGGCCTATGCGCGCTGGTTCGGGCAACTCGGCATGCCGCTGTCGCAGGCGTACATGGAAGAGGCGCTCGCGAGCAATGCCACCGCGGCGGGCCACCTGCTGCGCCTGTTCGTCGCGCGCTTCGACCCGTCGCTCGGTGCGGCCGAACGGCGGCGGGCCGAAGCGGTCCAGCGCCGCGCGCTCGACCGCCTGCTGGAGAAAGTCACCCGTATCGACGACGACCGCATCCTGCGCGCCTTCCTCACGGCGATCTATGCGACGCTGCGCACCAACTATTTCCAGACCGCCGCCGACGGCGGGCCGAAACCCTACCTGTCGCTGAAGCTCGATCCGCGTCGCATCGCGGAAATGCCGCTGCCGAGGCCGATGTTCGAGATCTTCGTGCATTCGCCGCGCATCGAGGGCGTGCACCTGCGCATGGGGCGCGTTGCGCGCGGCGGCCTGCGTTGGTCCGACCGGCGCGAGGACTTCCGCACCGAGGTGCTCGGCCTGATGAAGGCCCAGAACGTCAAGAACACGGTGATCGTGCCGGTCGGCGCCAAGGGCGGCTTCGTACCGCGCCGCCTGCCCACCGGCCGCGACGAGGCTCAGGCAGAGGGCACGGAGTGCTACCGCCTCTTCATCCGCGCGCTGCTCGACGTCACCGACAACGTCGTCGGCGGCAAGGTTCGCCCGCCGCCGGCAGTGGTCCGGCACGACGGCGACGACCCCTATCTCGTGGTCGCCGCCGACAAGGGCCCCGCCAGGTTTTCCGACGTCGCGAACGCGATTTCCGAGGAATACGGCTTCTGGCTCGGCGACGCGTTCGCCTCGGGCGGTTCCGCGGGCTACGACCACAAGGACATGGCGATCACCGCGCGCGGCGGGTGGGAATCCGTGCGCCGCCATTTCCGCGAGATCGGCACCGACATCCAGAGCCAGGACTTCACCGTCGCCGGCGTCGGCGACATGTCCGGCGACGTGTTCGGCAACGCCATGCTGCTGTCGCGGCACATCCGCCTGCTCGGGGCCTTCGACCACCGGCACATCTTCCTCGACCCCGCGCCGGACGCCGCGAAGAGCTTCGTCGAACGCAAGCGCCTGTTCGCACTGCCGCGCTCGAGCTGGGAGGACTACGACGCCCGGCTGCTGTCGAAGGGCGGCGGCGTGCATTCGCGCCAAGACAAGTCCATCCCGCTCTCCCCCGAGGTGCGCGCGATGCTCGGCCTCGACGCCGCCGCCGCGACACCGACCGAGATCATGCGTGCGATCCTCAAGATGCCGGTCGACCTGGTCTGGAACGGCGGCATCGGCACCTACGTCAAGGCGAGTGAGGAAACCCATGCCGACATCGGCGACCGCGCAAACGACGCGCTGCGGGTGAACGGCGCGGAGCTGCGCTGCCGCGTCGTCGGCGAGGGCGGCAACCTCGGCTTTTCGCAGCGCGGGCGCGTCGAGTACGCGCAGGCCGGCGGGCGCATCAACACCGACTTCATCGACAACTCGGCCGGCGTCAACTGCTCCGACGTCGAGGTCAACCTCAAGATCCTGTTCCAGCCGCTGATGCTGTCCGGCCGGCTGCGGCGCAAGGCACGCAACCGCCTGCTCGCCAGCATGACCGAGGAAGTCGGCAAGCTGGTGCTGCGCAACAACTACCTGCAGTCGCTCGCGATCTCGACACTGCAGGCGCGCGCCGCCGAGCGTATTTCCGAGCTCGGTCACGTCATCCACGCGCTCGAGCGCGCGGGCACGCTCAACCGCACGCTCGAGGCCCTGCCGCTGGACGACGAAATCCTGGAACGGCGACGCAAGGGCCTCGGCCTCACGCGCCCTGAGCTCTCGATGCTGCTCTCCTACTCCAAGATCTGGTTGTCGGACCGGCTCGGCGAAACCGACATCGCCGACGACCGCTTCCTGGCCACCGAACTGACGCGCTATTTCCCGCGGCCCGTGCAGCGCCGCTATGCCCACGAGATCCTGCGCCACCAGCTGAAGCGCGACATCATCGTGACGGCGACCACCAACAGCCTCGTCAACCGCATGGGGCCGGTGTTCGCGATCCGCGTGCAGGAGGACACCGGCGCCAATGTCGGCGACATCGCCCGCGCCTACGCGATCGGTCGCGAAATCACCGGCATGCGCGAGCTCTGGGCGGATGTCGAGGCGCTCGACGACAAGGTTCCGACGAGCCTCCAGTACGACATGATGTTCGAGACCACGCGGCTGCTGCGTCACCTGAGTTACTGGGTGCTGCGCCAGCTCGGTTCGGACCTCGACATCGAGCGCGCGGTCTTCTGGCTGCGCCCGGGCATCCAGGAGCTGATGCGCGATCTGCCCGAGCTGATCGACGGCGAGGAAGTGACGCGCTACGACGCCGCGCTCGCCCGATTCGCGAAAGACGGCGTGCCGCCGCGACTCGCGCGGCGCGTCGCCAGCCTCGGCGCCATGCACGCGGGCGTCGACATCGTCGAGGTGGCGCACCTGCGCCGGGCGCCGATCGGCTATGCGGCGCGCATCTATTTCGGGCTCGGCTCGGCCCTCGGCCTCGACTGGATCCGCGGCGAGATCGAGCGGCTGGTCGTCGACGGGCACTGGCAGGCGGT
Organism: Gammaproteobacteria bacterium; assembly: GCA_031396515.1. GTDB lineage: Bacteria > Pseudomonadota > Gammaproteobacteria > Steroidobacterales > Steroidobacteraceae > SCUD01. The sequence continues at coordinate 5,611 of JANNKZ010000090.1, read as the reverse complement.
CGCGCGCGGGACGTTGCGCGAGGACGCGTACGCACTGCACCGCCGCCTCACCGAGCAGGTTCTCGCCCGCGGCCGGCGCGGCGACCCCGCGGCCCGCGTCTCGCGCTGGCTCGACGCCGGCGGCGTGGCGGTCGAGAACCTGGCGCGCACGGTCGGCGCGATGCGCGCGGGCGGCAGCGTCGATTTCCCGACGCTGTCGGTCGCACTCCAGTCCGTGCGCCGCCTCACCGAGCGCTGAACCAACGATGGCCCGCAAGCTCGTGCTCGTGCGCCACGGCCAGAGCGACTGGAACCTCAGGAATCTCTTCACCGGCTGGACCGACGTCGACCTGACGGCGCAGGGCCGCGAAGAGGCGCGTGCGGCGGGATCGCTGCTGCGCGACGGCGGGTTCGAGTTCGCCGTCGCGTTCACCTCGGTGCTGAAGCGCGCGATCCGCACGCTGTGGATCATCGAGGACGAGATGGACCGCATGTGGGTGCCGGTCGAGCGTGACTGGCGCCTGAACGAGCGCCACTACGGCGCGCTGCAGGGCCTCGACAAGGCGGAGACCACCGAGAAGTACGGCGCCGAGCAGGTGAAGATCTGGCGCCGGAGCTACGACGTGCCGCCCTCCCCGCTCGCCGCCGACGATCCGCGCCACCCGAAGTTCGATCGGCGCTATCGCAATATTCCGGCGGCAGAGCTGCCGGCGACCGAGTCTCTCAAGGATACGTTGCAGCGAGTCATGCCCTGCTGGCGCGAGCGCATCGTGCCCGCGCTCGCAGGCGGCGATGTGCTGGTCGTCGCGCACGGCAACAGCCTGCGTGCGCTGATCAAGATGCTGGACGGCATGAGCGACGCGGAAATCGTCGGGTTCAATATCCCGACCGGCGTGCCGATCCTCTACGAACTGGATGCGGATCATCGGCCCAGGTCGCCGCGCCGGTTTCTCGGGGATCAGGCCGCGATCGAGGCCGCGGCCAAGGCGGTTGCGGCCCAGGCGGAGCGCCGCTAGGGGCTCATTCCTCGGGCGCGATCTCGACCTGCATCCCGGCGAATGCCGCCTCGAACGGGATCTGGCAGGACAGCCGCGAACCCTGCGGACGGTAGCTCTCGAGTTCCTGGAGGATTTCCTTCTCGTCGCCCTGCATCGGCGACAGTTTTTCCAGCCAGGGCGCGGCGACGTACACGTGGCAGGTCGCGCAGGAACACATGCCGCCGCAGATCGCCGCGACGCCATAGTCGAAGTCGCGCAGGGTCTCCATCAGGCTGACGCCCTCGCGCGCATTCACGCGGTGTTCGCCGCCGTCGCGGTCGGTGACGGTGATCTCACTCATGGGTCGCGCATCTTGCGGGATGCGCCCGTGTCCGTGCAACCGCTCAACCAAGGAGCCGCGCCTCGAGCCGCGCCTGTTCCGCGCCATCGATCGCGAGGCCGGCGACCTGTGCGGCGCCGTTCCATCCATAGCACAGGCAGTCGAAGATCCAAGCGAGCGGCGCCAGTCGTTCGCGCAGGCCGTGCGCGGCCGCGCCGTAGCCCGCGAGCAAGGCATCCACTTCGCGTGGGCCGAGATCGTGGTAGCCGATGCAGGCGGCGAGATCCGCCGCCGGGTCGCCGGGTCCCGCGTATTCCCAGTCGAATGCGAGGAGGCCTGCCGGCGTGTCCACGAAATTCCGGTGATGCAGGTCGTGATGGCAGGGCGCGAGCCGCGCCGGTGGCGGCAGTGCCGCCCGGCGAGCGGCGAGCGCACCGGCAATCGCGGCCGCGGCTGGCGAACCGGCCGCGGCCCGCATCGTCGCGAGATAGCCGGCCGCCCGCTCGCCGAAATCCACGACCGCGAGGCCGGCCGGCGGCGTCCCGGAATGCAAGCGCGCGAGCCAGGCGCCGACGCGCCCGACCATTTCCGCATCCCGGAAGTCCGCGCCTGTCAGCATTCGGCCCGCGGCGTGGCGCGTGACGAGGAGTCCTTCGTCTGGCCGCGCAACGACGATCGCCGGCGCAAGGCCAATGGCCGCCGCGTGCGACTGCATCGCCCGTTCGGATTCGCCATCGGCGCCGAGCCGCCGCGCCACCTCGCCCGCAAGGCGAACGACGACGTCCTGCGAGGCGTCGCACAGCCGCCAGCTCCGGTTGGCTAGCCCGCCCTTCAGCTCGACACGCTGCGGTAACTTCAGGCCGAGTTCGGCGGAGATGGCATCGAGCCATGCGCCGTCGCCGGGCGCCATGCTGACGCGCCAGGATCGCAGGCCCGCGACCGCGAGCACCGCGAACGCGAGGTAAAGTGCCGCGGTGGGCACGATGCCCTGGCTCGCAAAGAGCGCCGCGAGTCCGATGTCGATGACGATCCACCAGAGCCAGCTTTCGACACAGCGACGGGCGACCATCCAGGTCGCGGCGACGCTCGCCCAGGTGCCGAGCGATTCCGCGAACGGTGCCGCCGACGCGTCGAAGCGCGATAGCAGCACGGTGCTGATCGCCGTCGCCGCGGCAACGCCGGCGAGCGCGAAAAGCTGGCGCGAGACCGGCCACGACACGGGGCGTGCCGGAGCGCCGCCTCCGGGGCGCCATTGCAGCCAGCCGTACGCCGACAGGATCACGTAGAGAGCCTGCAACGCGGCCTGCATCGGCAGGCCGTTATCCAGGAACACGAAGATGAGGATCGCGCTGCTCACGCCACCCGCGATCCAGCAGGCGCGATGCTGCCGGATCGCGAGCAGGATGTAAGCGACGCCGAAGGCGACGGCGATTATTTCAGCTGCCGCCACCCAGCACCTTCATGACGAACACGGCGCGCTCCCGGCAGGCGAGGCTCGCCGCGATCTCGACGCGCAGCGCCTCGAACACGGCATCAAATTCGCCGCTCACCTGCGTGCTCATCGAGTTCGTGACGACCGCAAGGCCGGGACGCGCTTTCAGCCGGTCGATGAAATCGAGGATAGGCGGGATGAAGCGCTCGGTGAGCGGGTAGAGGCTCATCTCGACGGCGACGTGCATGGGCGGCTCCTTAGAATGCGTAACGCAGCGTGAGCCCGGCCTGGCGCGGGTCGCCCCAGCGCAGGTACAGGCGGGTCGGGAAGTCCGGCGGCTCGTTCTCGAAGTAGAATCCGCGCACCGGATACCGCTCGTTGAACAGGTTGCGGACCCAGACCTGCGCCGACCAGCGCTCGGCCTCGTAGCCGGCGCGGACGTTTGCCAGGAAGCGCGAACCGGCGCGCTGGTCGTGGCTGGTGTCGAAGTAGAAGCCGGCTTCGCCGGACAGGTCAAGACGAGCCATCCAGCCTGCCGGATGCCGCCAGGTCGCTCCGAGCGCGGCTTTCCATTCCGGTGCGTGCGCGAAGGCGCGCCCGTCCAGGTCGCGGTCGCCATTGAAATAGCCGATGAAGCGCGACTCCATCCAGGACGCCATCGCGTCGAGCGAGAGTGCGGGCGTCGCCTGGATCGCGGCGCTCGACTCGAGTCCCCAGGACTCGCCGCGCGCCGCATTCTCGGTCAGGAACAGGAAAGTCAGCGGATTCTCCGGATCGAGCTGCAGCGAGGTCGCGACCTGCTGGTGCTCGCGGCGCGTGTAGAAGAAATTGACGTCGCCGCTGCGGCTGCCCGATGCGTTCCGCGCTTTCCACCCCGCCTCCGCCGACCACAGGTACTCCGGATCGAATTCGGCGCGATCGGGCGGCACGGACGGGCCGATGTTGAAGCCGCCGGCGCGGAATCCGCGCGCGACCGTTGCCCAGACACTGTGCGCGGCGTCGAGCTGCCGCGTCGCCGTCAGCTCGCCGCCCCAGAGCGTATCGCCCGGCCCGAAGGCGACGCCGGCGCTGTCGCGATAGCCGGCGTCACGTTCCTCGACGCGCAGGCCCGCGGCGAGCGTCGTGTCCTCGCGCGGACGCCACTCGAGTTGCCCGTAGAGCGCAGTGCTGGTGGCGCGATAGCGGCTGTCGAGTTCGACGACGATGGCGTCGTCGAGGTACCGGCCGTCGTCGGTGACGTGGTTCGTCTCCGTCAGTTCCGACCACCACGCGCCGGCGATCCACGACCAGCGTCCGGCATCGGCCGACAGGCGCAGGTCCTGCGACAGCGCGCGCCGGCCGCGCAGTGTCTCCGAGAAAAAGTCATAGGGCCCGGCATCGCCCCAGTCGGTGTCGTTGCCCCAGTCGCCGTCGAAGCTCGTGACGATGTCGGAATCAGCCCAGGTCGTGATCGAGCGCAAGCCGAGCGACGGCCCGAGAGAACCGTTGACGTCGACGAATGCGCCGTCGGAGCGCTGGGCATCGCGGCCCGGCCGGTCGGAGAGAGTGTCGAAGCTGTTGTCGATCGCGAAGGCGTCATAGCCGTTGTCGAAATCCGCGTGCAGGATCCCGAGGTCGGCCTGCCAACGTCCTTGATCGGCGACACGGATCCGGAGTCGCGCCTGCGTCTCGTTGCGGCCGTTGGTGTCGTCACGGCCGAGGTGGCGGTTGTCGCGAAATCCGTCGCTCGCCGCGCGGTGCAGCACGGCGCGCCAGGCGCCGGACAGTTCCCGCAACGGCAGGGCGCCGCCCGCCACCGCGCCCGCGGTCCACAGGCCGTCGTCGCCGAAACCGGCTTCGATGTCGAAAGAATGGCGCGCTTCCGGCTCGCGCGTCTTCAGCTTGATGAGCCCCCCGAGCGCGTTCGCGCCGTAGCGCGTACCCTGCGGCCCGCGCAGCACCTCGACCTGCTCGACGTCGAACAGTGTCGCGATCATGCCGATCGCGCTGAAATCGATTTCGTCGACGAGGAAGCCGATGGACGGATTGGGCGCACCCTGGTATTGCTCGAGCTCGCCGACGCCGCGCAACTGAAAATAACGTGGGCGCGAACTCGCTCCCGCCCAGGACAGCGACGGGACCTGGGGCAGCAATTCCTCGAGGTGAACGACGGCGCCGTCACGGATGCCGGTTTCCGTGATCACCGTCGCGCCGCCGGCTCGACGGCTGGACGGTAGCGGCCGCAGGTCCGCGGTCACGACGACCTCTTCGAGCGGTGTCGGAGGCAACTCCGCCTGCGCCGGCGCGCCGGCCAGCAGTGCCAGCCCGAATGCGGAAATCCGTTTGATCGACATGCCTGCTCCCTACGCCGGTCCTAACCGGATCAGGTTCAACGGGTTCGCCAGTGAGCCACGCGGGCAACCGGCATCTCAGGTCTAGTCAGACCACCCCAGGGCGGATCGGAATGTTAGCGGCGGCGGCACGCAGCCGCAATCGCGGCGGGCAAAGTCAGCCGCGGTCGAAAGACGGCGGCTTGCGGTTGCGAACCGCATCCAGCCCGGCCTTCGCGTCGCGGAGCCGGAAACCCAGGAATTCGAGCGCGAGCGAGGCGTCGAAGCTCGGGCCCGCGAGGCGCAGCCAGTTGTTGAGCGCGTGCTTGGTGAAGGCGAGCGCGGTGCGGCTGCCGGCGGCGAGCTTGACCGCGATGCCGAGCGCGGTTTCCTGCACGCGCTCGTCTTCGACGCAGAGCGACACGAGGCCGATGCGCTCGGCCTCGACGCCGTTCAGCGGCTCGTTGGTCAGAAGGTAATAGCGTGCTTTTGCAAGGCCGCAGAGCAGCGGCCAGATGATCACGGAATGATCGCCGGCGGCGACGCCGAGGCGCGTGTGGCCGTCCAGGATCTT
>JANNKZ010000048.1:0-2911 GCA_031396515.1 Gammaproteobacteria bacterium | reverse complement strand
GATCGCATTCAACTTCAGGTAATGGTTTCGTGGCCTGGTCCGGGACGATGATCAGGTTATTCTTCATTCCCTTCCTCGTCCGTCCGTGTCTCGCATTCGTCATCTTTTTTGAGCGCGTCGAGCTTCTCGAATTCGGCTGCGTGCCTGTTATAGAAATCGACGTTGGCTTTCGAAATGCCGGCCGGCAGCTTGCCGCCGGGCTGGGTCAGCGCCCATGCCGCCATTCCGTTCTGAAAGATGGACAAGGTGAACACGAAGTACTCGCGCGTCGTCATCCCGGCGGACTGAATAGCCGCCTTGCCGCCGGGCACCGCATTGAATTTGGCGACTAGCTCGTCGAGCGACCGGGAATCCGAGTCCTCGTCTTCCTCGCAGTCGCTGCCCGAACGTGCCGGTAGCGCGGCGAAATTCTTCGTCGCCTGCTGGTACTTCGCCAGGCCGGCATCGGTGAGGACGTAGCTCTGGATCTCCTGGGTGTCGCGGTCCTGCGCGAATGCGGATCCAGGCACGACCGCGGCGACAGCGAAGGCAACCAACAGTGCGTTCCTCAGATAATCCACCACGTTCATGGCGAGCTCCAGTTTGTGGCCAGCAGTATCGGTGCCCTGCTAGCGGATGTGGGCGAGTATTCCATCCAGTTCGTCGAGGCTGTGATAGCTGATCACGAGCTTGCCCTTGCCGGAAGGGCCGTGCTGCAACTCGACCGTGGCGCCCAGCTTGTCGGCGAGATCGTTCTCGAGCCGCTGGATGTCGGGATCCTTTGAGCGCGTGCGGCCGGACTTGCCGGCCTGGCCTTCGTTGCCGCGAGAGACGATCCGCCGCACCAGCGCTTCCGTTTCGCGGACCGAAAGGCCCTTCTTCGCGACCAGCGCGCCGACTTCGGCTTGCTGGCGCGGCGTGTTCAATGAAAGAAGTGCGCGCGCATGGCCCATTTCGAGCTCGCGCTTTTCGATGAACGGCCGGATCGCCTGCGGCAAGTCGAGCAGGCGCAGCAGGTTCGACACCGCGGCGCGGGAACGGCCAACCGCCTCCGCCGCTTCCTGGTGGGTCAGCTCGAATTCAGTGATCAGGCGCGAGAGCGCGAGCGCTTCCTCGAGCGGGTTCAGGTCTTCGCGCTGGATGTTCTCGATGAGCGACATCGCGACGGCCGCTTCGTCGTCCACGCGGCGGACGACCGCCGGGATGTCGTGCAGGCCCGCCATCTGCGCGGCGCGCCAGCGGCGCTCGCCGGCGACGATTTCGTAGCGCTGCAATTCGCCGGCAGCCGGGGTGCCGAGCGGACGCACGACGATCGGCTGAACGACGCCCTGGGCCTTGATCGAATCGGCGAGCTCGGCGAGCGATTCCTCGCGCATGTCCACGCGCGGCTGGTAGCGGCCCCGCGAGAGCAGGTCCACCGGCACGTGGGCCAGCTGCTCGCGCGCCGACGGCACGCCGGGCAACGACTTGGTCGTCGCCTGGCCGAGGAGTGCTTCGAGCCCCCTGCCCAACCCGCGTTTCTTGTCGCTCATGACCGTCATCCTACCTTCCTCTCGGTGCCGGGTCGCGGATTCGCGGATTTGCTCGGCTCTCTCAATCCGCGATAAAAGGTGACGCAAACCTTTTTCCGGCCAAGGTCCGGCCAGACTGCGGTTGCCGATTAAAAAAAGGTTTGCGTCACCTTTTATTGGTTCGGCACCCCTTTTTAGGCTGGAATCACCAGGCGCGCAAGGCAGCCGGAGCGGTCGGTCCGGTTCTGGAGCGACAGCGTCCCGCCGTGGCCCTCGGCCACCTGCCGCGCGAGCACAAGGCCGATGCCGCTGCCGCCCGGCTTGGTCGTAAAGAAAGGCACGAACAGGTTGTCCGGGTTCGCGACCCCCGCCCCGCTGTCCTCGATTTCGAATATCAGGCCTTCCTTGCCGCGGCTCGCGCGCAACTGCACGGGCGGCGCGTCCTCTGGGGTCGCTTCGACTGCATTCCGGACCAGGTTGATCAGCGCCTGCTGGAGCTGGTCCGCATCTCCGCGCGCGACCAGGCTGTCTTCCGCCGCGACCTGCACCTTTCCATGCGGCTGCACCGAGGCCACCTGGCGAAGCAGCGACCCGATATTGCAGTCGGCGAGTGTCGGATCCGGCAGGCGCGCGAGTTCGCTGTAACGCGAGAGGAACCGGCGCAGCGATTCCGCGCGCTCGGCAACGAGCGCGAGGTTGTGCGCGAGCTCTTCGCGCTCGGCCTTCTCGGGCGGCCCTGCGGCGAGCGCATCGCGGCTCGTCTCGATCACGGACTTGATCGGCGCGAGCGAGTTGTTGAGCTCGTGCCAGATCACGCGGATCAGGCGGCGCCACGCGCGGCGTTCTTCCTCGCGCAGCGCCTGGCTGAGATCGGTGATGACGAGCAGCTGGAACTGACGGCCCGCCTCGCGGAACGACTCGCGCATGATCTGCCAGCGGCCGCTCCGGCCGGGGAAGCTGTGCGTCTCGCCCGTCACCGCCGCGCCCTCGACCAGCTCTGCCATGCCGACTTCCTCGGCGGTCAGGCCAAAGAGCGCGTCGGGATGGCGCTTCAGCAAGGCGCCGGCCGCGCGGTTCGCGAGGCGGATTTGCTGCTCGCCGTCGAAAGCGAGCACCGCGACGTCGATCTCGGCCAATACTTTATTAAGGAGCGCCGAGGCTTCGATCGCCTCGAAGCGCTGCGAGCGCAGTGTCGCGCCGAGCCGGTTCGACTCGAGCACGATGTCGCCGAGCGCATCGCCCTTGCGGGCATGGCGCCCGCGCACAGCGTAGTCGCCGCCGCGCAGCGCCTCGAGCAGGTTGGCGATCGAACGCATCGGCTCGACGGTCTCGCGATAGACGATGATCGCGAAGCCGACCCAGCAGCCGAGCAGCACGATGACGATCAGGCGGCGCACGGAGGGCAGGACGTCCATGTCGCC
>JANNKZ010000035.1:0-13597 GCA_031396515.1 Gammaproteobacteria bacterium | reverse complement strand
GCCGGCCAGAAGCCTCCGTCGGAACTGGTCGCCCTGATGCGTCAGTGGGAACAGGTCGTCCCGACGCTTCAGTTGGCACCGGACGCCCTGAGGCATCGGTTGGCACCGGTCGTTCGGATGCCTCAGTCGGCACAGGTCGTCCCGACGCATCGGTCGGAACGGGCAAACCTGAAGCATCAGTCGGCACGGGACGCGCTGAGGCATCGGTTGGCACCGGCCGGCCAGAAGCCTCCGTCGGAACTGGTCGCCCTGATGCGTCAGTGGGAACAGGTCGTCCCGACGCTTCAGTTGGCACAGGCTGACCTTAGTCATCCTCATCATCATCTAGCGAAGCCGCGCCTCAACAGCGCGGCTTTGTTTTTTGGACGATCGGTTCACGCCGACCACTCCACGGTTTTGACGCAATCCATGTCGTAAGCTTGCTGCCGTTCGCCGGATGGCGGTCGGAGCTTTTCTGATGCGTCTGAAGCGTTTTACGGCGGTCGTAGCGCTCGCAGTGCTGCTGGCCGGCGGCTGCGGCGGCAGCTCGCAGGACGCGTCCCAGGACACAGAGGCGAAGGTCCTGCGACGTGGTCTCGGTGGCCAGCCGGGCTCGCTCGATCCGCACCGCGCGGAAGACGCGTTCGCCTATGACGTCTTGCGCGATCTCTACGAGGGTCTGACTGTCAGCGGCCCGACGGGCGAAGTCCTGCCGGCAGCGGCGGAATCCTGGCGCGTCGACGACGACGGCAAGCGTTACACATTCCTGCTGCGGCCGGACGCCCTGTGGTCGAACGGCGATCCAGTGACTGCCGGCGATTTTGTCGCGGCATTCCGCCGCGTGATGAATCCGGCGACCGCATCGGGCGCTGCCGACCTGCTGCGCGCGATCGTGAACGCGCCCGCTATCCTTGGCGGCCAGCTGCCCGCGGAGCGGCTCGGCGTGCGAGCTCCGGACGATCGCACTGTCGAGATCTCGCTGTCGCACCCGGTACCGTACTTTCCGGACATCCTTACGAATACCGTTGCCTCGCCGCTTCATCCATCGTCGCTTGCGGCGAATGCCGACTACTCGAAGCCTGGCGGCGTATTCACCAACGGCCCGTACATGCTCGAGGCGCTGACACCGGGTGCCAATTTGCGGCTGGTGAGGAATCCGCACTATTGGGCGACGGAGGCTCGCACCTTCGACGAAATCCGCTACGAGTTCGTGCCGGACGAGAACGCCGAGTTCACGCGATTCCGCGCCGGCGAACTCGACGTCACGAACACGGTGCCCGAGCAGCGCTTCGGGGAACTGGTCGGCGACCCGAATTCCGGTCTCCAGCACCACGCGACGCTCGCGACTTTCTACTTCACCTTCAACACGGATCGGGGGCCGCTGAAAGTGCATCCCGTGCTGCGCGAGGCGCTTTCGCTTGCGATCGACCGCGAAGCCATCACGGATTCCGTGACGAAAGCCGGGCAGGTGCCGGCGTATTCCCTCGTTCCGGAGGGTGTCTGGAACTATCAACCGGCCCACTACGAATGGGGTTCAGCGTCGCGCGACGTTCGCCTGGCGCGCGCGCGAGTTGTACGCGGCAGCCGGCCATTCCGCCAGGAATCCGCTGAAACTGCGCCTTCTCTACAACGAGAACGAACTGGTCCAGCGCATCACCGTCGCGATCGCAGCCATGTGGAAGGAGGCGCTCGGCATCGAAGTCGAACTGATCCAGATGGAATTCAGGGCGTACCTGGCTGCGCGGGCCGATCCCGCGCAATGGGACGTGGTCCGGGTCGGTTGGACGGCGGATTACAACGACGCGTCAACATTTCTCGACACCATGACCGAGGACAGCCCGCAGAACTTCGGACGCTGGACCGACCCGCGCTACGCGGAATTGCTGGGCGCCGCGGCTTCGGAGATCGATGCGGCGAAGCGCAGGGAGCTGCTGCAGCAGGCGGAATCGTTGATGCTCCGGCAATACCCGCTGATGCCGGTGTACTTCTATGTGACGAGGCGCCTCGTGCAGCCACGCATCGAGGCGCCCGCCATCAATCCGATGAATCGCACTTACTCGCGATACTTCCGCATCGCGCGCTAGGCGATCAGGGCGTCGGCGCTGCCACCGGGGCAGCCGCCGGCTGCTCGGTCCGCTCGATTTTCGCCTTGGCGACGAGATCATCGAGCTGCTTCTGGAACTTCTTCTGGTTCACCATCGGCGCGATCTGGGTCTTGACCGCGTCGAACGGCGGCGGCGTGCTCGCTCGTGTTTCTTCCAGCTTGATCACATGCCATCCAAATTCGGACTGCACCGGAACGGTCGTGTACTTGCCAACCTCGAGTTGCTGCACGGCATCCGCGAACGGCTTGACCATCTGCTGCGGACTGAACCAGTCAAGAAGGCCGCCCTCGGTCGATGAGCCGTCGGAAGAATTCTCCTTTGCGAGCTTTTCGAAGCTGGCGCCCTTGCCGAGCTGCGCGATCAGGTCCTTGGCTTTCGCCTCGTCGGCGACCAGGATGTGGCGAGCGTGATATTCGAGCGGGGGCAGCTCGGCAATGCGCGCGTCGTATTCCGCCTTCAGTTCCGCATCGGTCGGAACGGCTTCCTCGACCACTTTCTTATAAAGCATTTCGGCAAGCGCGCTCATGCGGACGAGCTCGAGCCGTGCCGCCGGCTCTCCGGTGGCGAGCTTCTGCTTTTCGGCTTCCTGCGCGCCGACGTACATGCCGATGAGGTCGTCGAGCGCCTTCTTGCGCTCGTCTGCGGTGAGTTCGGCTGCGGTCTTGTTCTGGTGGCTCGCCTTGACGTAGAGCTCCCAGACCTCATTGCTGATCGGCGTGCCATTCACGACGGCGACCGGCTTGGCAGCGGTGCTCTCCGGCGTTTCGGCTTTGGTGCAACCGACCGCCAGCAGCGAAGCTGCGAATGCGATTGCCAGTACCTTCGTATGTCTCATGATTTCCTCGATGGGTTGTCGTCGTCAGGTGAAACGGCTTCGATGTTCAAGGCGTGAATCTCGCCTGGCAGCATTTCGGCCAGGGCGTCATAAACCATGCGGTGCCTCTGCAACCGGCTGCGGCCGGTGAATGCCTGAGACTCGATGCGCACTATAAAGTGCCCGGCGCCGCCGCGCGCCCCCGCGTGGCCGGCATGCCTCGCGCTGTCGTCCATCACCGACACGCGGGCTGCCGCGAATGCGGATTCGAGCGTCGCCTGTATGCGTTCACTGCGCGGGCGAGTCATGTTCCTTCATTTGCGCGGCGATCCAGAATCCCTGGATGACGATGAACAAAAAAGTCAGTCCGAACATGCCGAAAAACTTGAAGTTCACCCAGGTGGACTCGTCGAAGTTGCGAAACACCACGACATTTACCGCGCCCAACACGAGGAAAAAGCCGATCCACATCCAGTTCAACCGCCGCCATTGCGCGACTTCGAGCTTGAAGTCGGTATCGGTGGCGGACATCAGGCGCTGGACCAGAGGCTTGTCGCCGAGCCGGCGCCAGAAACTGACGAGAAAGGCCGCGGCGAACAGCCAGTTTACGACCGTCGGCTTCCACATGATGAAAGCGGTATCGTGGATCAGCAGGGTCAATCCGCCGAAAACCAGCACCAGTCCGGCGGATACCAGGTGCATCGGATTCAGCCGTCGCTTGCGCACCCACTGGACGCTCATCTGGATGGCGGTGGCGACGATCAACGTGATTGTCGCGACGTAAATGTCGTCGCCGGCGAGCTTGTAGGCGACAAAAAACGCGATGACCGGTAGGAAATCGAACAGCAGTTGCATGCGCGGAACCGGCAAAAAAGGGCGCTAATGATAGCGGAAGCGGCCCGCGGTTGCCCCCGGTCCATAATGCGACATGGCCGAGCGCCTGGAGTTGCACCCGACGACGCCGCAGACCCGGATCCTGCGGCGGGCGGCGGACTGCCTGCGCGCAGGCGGGGTCGTCGTGTATCCCACCGACTCATGCTATGCGCTCGGCTGCGCGATCGGCGCAAAGGACGCCATGGAACGGATCCAGCGCATCCGCCAGGCGGGTAAGCGCCACTTCTTTACCTTGATTTGCCGCGACCTGTCGGAAATTTCCCGCTTCGCGCGCGTTGAAAACTGGCAATACCGGCTGTTGCGGGCCTTCACGCCCGGCCCCTATACGTTCGTCCTGAAAGCGAAACGCGAAGTGCCGCGGCGCCTGCTCGACGAACGCCGCAAGACCGTCGGCATCCGCGTACCGGACCATCCGGTCGTGTATGCATTGCTGGCCGAGTTCGACGAGCAATTGATGAGCACGACCCTGATGCTCGAAGGCGACACGATCGCGATGACGGACGCCCGGGAGATCGAGGAGCGCGTCGGGCACGCCGTTGACCTGATCCTGGACGCCGGCAACTGCGGGCTCGAGCCGAGCACGATCGTGGACCTGTCCGGCAGCGCGCCGCAGCTGCTGCGCGCCGGCAAGGGCGATCCGCGACCGTTCCAATGACCGGCAGCCCGAGGCAGCGCATCGTATAATCCGCGGAATTTCCCGGGGAACGGCCCGGGACGACACCTGGATGGTCCATGGACCTGAATTCGTTTCTAACGAAGTTTTCCATCGCTGCCATTCCCATCATTTTCGCGATCACCCTGCACGAGGTCGCCCACGGCTGGGTGGCAAAGTTGTTCGGCGACCGGACGGCGGAGATGCAGGGCCGGCTCAGCCTGAATCCGATTCGCCACATAGATCCTATTGGCACGATCCTTGTGCCGGCTCTGCTTCTGGCGTTTAGCGGCATGATGTTCGGCTGGGCGAAACCCGTGCCGGTGGACCCCCGGAATCTTCGCAATCCGCGGCCGAATATGGCAGTGGTCTCGTTTGCCGGCCCTGCCGCCAATTTTGCAATGGCGATCCTCTGGGCACTGGTCATGGTCTTGTCGCAAGGCCTCGACTTGGGCGTTGCGGGAAGCTGGCTCTACCAGATGGGCGCATACGGAATCTTCTTTAATTTAATTATTGGACTGCTCAACCTGGTACCAATTCCGCCGCTCGATGGCGGTCAGTTGTTGCAGAACGTTCTGCCGCAGGGTCCGCTTACTGACGTATTGGACCGCGTCCGCCCGTTTGGATTTCTCATTATCGTTGTGTTGATCTATACCAAGGTCCTTGGATACCTGCTTTTGCCTCCGTTGGTGTTCCTTCTGGGCGTCATCGAGGCAGTTTTCGGCGTGCGCGGTCACCCGTGACGAGAAACTATGGCCACCAGTTCTTCCAGTAACCGACGCGTCGTCTCCGGCATGCGCCCAACGGGGCAGCTGCACCTCGGCAATTACCACGGCGCGCTCGCCAACTGGGTCGAGCTGCAATACAAGTACGAGTGCTTCTTCTTCGTCGCCGACTGGCACGCGCTGACGACCGGTTACGAGAACACCGCTACATTCAAGGCGAACGCGCACGAGGTCGTCGTCGACTGGCTCGGTGCGGGACTGAATCCCGCGGCCTGCACGATCTTCATCCAGTCGCGCATACCCGAGCACGCGGAGTTGCACCTGATCCTGTCGATGGTGACGCCGGTGTCGTGGCTCGAGCGCGTGCCGACTTACAAGGACCAGATCGAACAGTTGAAGGACCGCGACCTCAGTACCTTCGGTTTCCTCGGTTATCCGCTGCTTCAGAGTGCCGACATCCTCATGTACCGGGCGGATTTCGTGCCGGTTGGCGAGGACCAGGTCGCGCACGTCGAGATCACGCGCGAGATCGCGCGGCGCTTCAACAACATCTACGGACGCGAGCCCGATTTCGAATCGCGCATCGCAGCGGCCGTGAAGCGGCTCGGTTCCCGGAACGCCGCGGACTACACGGATTTGCGCCGCCGGTTCCAGGAGCAGGGCCAAGCGGAAGCGCTCGCGGAGGCACGCACACTGGTCGAGTCCGGCGCGCGCCTCACGGTCGCGGATCGCGAGCGGCTACTCGGTCATCTGACCGGCGGCGGCCGCGGCATCCTGCCGGAACCGGGCGCACTCCTGACGAAGTCGCCGAAAGTGCCGGGCCTCGACGGCCGCAAGATGTCGAAGTCCTACGGCAACACGATCGGCCTGCGCGAGGACCCCGCGAGCGTCGAGAAGAAGTTGCGTGCGATGCAGACCGATCCGGCCCGGGTGCGACGCAGCGATCCTGGCGACCCGGACAAATGCCCGGTCTGGGACCTGCACAAGATCTATTCCAGTGAAGAGACCAAGACCTGGGTGCAGAAGGGTTGCCGGACGGCGGGCATCGGTTGCCTGGATTGCAAGAAGCCGATGATCGAGACGGTCCTCAAGGAACTCGCGACGATCCGCAAGCGGGCCAGGGAATTCGAGGAAAACCCGGAACTCGTGCGGGGCATCGTCGACGAGGGTTGCGAGCGCGCGCGCGAAGCCGCGCGTGCCACAATGGACGAAGTCCGCGCGGCCGTGGGGTTGGAGTACCGGTGAACGAACAACCGCAGATCGAGGCCGACAGCGCAGCCGCCGCCAGCGTTCTCGAGCCGCCGCCGCAGCAGGGCGAAATGCCATTCGCAATCGTCGAGGGCGAGCCGGTCACCGAAATGCCGCGGGACCTCTATATCCCGCCGCAGGCGCTCGAGGTGTTCCTCGAGGCGTTCGAGGGCCCGCTCGACCTGCTGCTGTACCTGATCCGCCGCCAGAACCTGGATGTGCTCGACATACCGATCGCCGATATCACGCGCCAGTACATGGAGTACATCCACCTGATGAAGGAGCTCGACCTCGAGCTCGCCGGCGAGTATCTGCTGATGGCCGCGATGCTCGCCGAGATCAAGTCGCGCATGTTGCTGCCGCGCAGCGGCGAAGGCGAACAGGAAGAAGAGGATCCGCGCGCCGAGCTCGTTCGCCGGCTACAGGAGTACGAGCGCTTCAAGCGCGCGGCCGAGGACATCGACCGCCTGCCGAGGCTGGAGCGCGACATCCACCAGGCCGAGGCGGAACTCACGCACCGCCAGGTCGTCCGGATCCTGCCCGAGATCGCCCTCCAGGAAATGCTGGTCGCGTTCAAGGACGTGGTGCAGCGCGCGACGATGTTCGCGCACCTGCACGTGCGGCGCGAGACACTGTCAGTGCGGCAGCGCATGTCGGACGTGCTCGCGATGCTCGAGGGCCCGACGCTCGTCGAGTTCGTGCGCCTGTTCAAGCCGGAGGAAGGCCGCATGGGCGTGACGGTCACCTTCGCGGCGCTCCTCGAACTGCTGCGCGAGGGGCTGATTGACATCGTCCAGACCGAACCCTACCAGCCGCTGCACGTGCGGCGCGCCGAGCGCGATCCGGACGCGACTGCGCTCGACGACGTGGAAATCACGACTGCCTGACGGAAGGGAAGCGCATGAGCAACGAGCAGTTGAAGGACGTGGTGGAAGCAGCGCTGCTGGCTTACGGGCAGCCGCTCAGCATGGACCAGCTGCGCGAGATGTTCGACGAGTACGAGCGGCCGGAAGCCACCGAGGTGCGCCGGGTGCTGACGCAACTGGCCGAGGAATGCGCAGGACGCCCGGTGGAACTGGTTGAGGTCGCGAGCGGCTGGCGCCTGCAGGTGCGCGCCGGGTTTTCCAGCCGCCTGTCGAAACTCTGGCAGGAACGCCCGAGCCGGTACTCGCGCGCGCTGCTCGAGACGCTTGCGCTGATTGCCTATCGGCAGCCGATCACGAGGGCCGAGATCGAGGATGTGCGCGGCGTCACCGTCAATCCCAACATCGTGCGCACGCTGACCGAGCGCGGCTGGATCCGCGTCGTCGGCCATCGCGAAGTGCCGGGACATCCGGAGCTCCTCGGCACGACACGGGAGTTTCTCGACTACTTCAGCCTCAAGAGCCTCGACGAATTGCCGTCGCTCGCCGCGTTGAAGGACATGGACGATGTCGGCATCCAGCTCGAGTTTTCGGGTCCCGTGACCGTGCAGGCCGCGGCGGCGGGCATGGCGGCCGCGAACGACTCCGAAGCCGTGAATTGACCGCGCGGCCGCGCCTGAACGTGCGCGAGCGCATCCAGAAGCTGCTGGCTGCACGCGGCGTCGGCTCCCGCCGCCAGGTGGAAGCCTGGATCGTCGCCGGCCGAATCACTGTGAACGGCAAGCCCGCAGCGCCCGGCCAGCCCGTGGATGCCCGCGATGACGTCCGTCTCGACGGCAGGCGCCTGCGGCTCGGCCGCGGCGAAGGCGACGCGCATGGCGGCATGATTTATCACCGGCCCGCGCAGGAGGACATCCGTCCGGGCTTGTCCGGCTCGACCACCAGTTCGCTCGAGCGCCTGCCGAAGTCCGCGGGACGCCGCTGGATTCCCGTGAGTCCGCTTGCCGCGAACGACGGCGGACTTGAACTCTTCCTGACCGATGGCCAGCTGGCGGCAGCGCTGACGCGGCCGACCGTGGCGGTTCCGACCGAGTACAGCGTGCGCGTACGCGGCGCTTTCGACGACGCGACGATTTTCGAGACGCTGCAGGCCGCAGTGAAGCGGGCAGCATGGGTCGGCCAGTTGACTGCCGTCACGCCGAGTGGCGGCGAGGCCAGCAATCGCTGGCTGCAGGTGTCGGTCGTCGGACTGCGGCCGCGGGATCTCAAGCAGCTGTTCGAGAACTGCGGCCTTGAGGCGAACCGAATCCTGCGCACGCGCTACGGACCGATCGCGATGGACCGCGCGCTCGCACGCGGCCGCAGCCGCAAGCTCAGCGAAGAGGAAATGGAAGCGCTCGAGGTACTCGCGGGCCGGAAGGCGGCGACCGTTGCTACGCCGGAGAATTCGCCTCGACGCGGACGGCGGGCTGCTGGCAGTCGAAAGCCTGTCCGTTGACGCCCCGGCTGTCCGGACCGAGCAGGTAAAGGAACGGCGCCATGACGGCGGCAGGCTCCGGATTGCGTTCCGGCGCCTCGCCCGGAAACGCCTGCTGGCGCATCGACGTTCGCACCGGACCGGGATTGACGCTGTTGACGCGGATCTTCGTGGTCTCCGCCATTTCGTGCGACAGCACCTGCATCAGCCCTTCGACTCCGAACTTGGAAACCGCATAGGCGCCCCAGTACGCCTGACCGCGCCGCGCGACCGTGCTGCTCGTAAAGACGATGGAAGCGTCATCGGAGCCGCGCAGCAGCGGCAGCAGGCTTTGCGTGAGGATGAAGCCGGCGGTCAGGTTGACGTGCAGCACCTTGCACCAGGTGGGCACGTCGAAATGATCGATGGGACTGCGCGTGCCGAGGATGCCGGCGACATGCGCGAGCCCATCGAGGTGGCCGAATTCGTGGCCGAGCGCCGCCTGCAGCGCGTCGTATTCGGCGGCACCGGCGGTCTCCAGGTTGAAGGGCAGCAAGGCGGCTTTTGGGCCGCCGGTCCTTGCAATCTCGTCATAGGTCCGCTCGAGCTTGCGTTGCGTGCGGCCGAGCAGGCCGACCGTCGCGCCCTGGCGTGCGAGCGCAAGCGCGAGTGAACGGCCAATACCGTCGCTTGCGCCAGTCACGACGATCACGCGGCCCGCATGCGAATCCGGAGCGGGCTGGTAGCTGCGGGCAGTCGTTGAATCGCTCATGACGGCCCATGCTGCCGTGCCGCACGCCAGGCCGTCCACAGGCTATGCATTGCCGGCAAGGCAGGGCGCATGCCGGGCGGGAACGCCGCGCGCTCGAGGCGCTCGAGGAGCGCCATGTGCAGTGCTCCGAGCACGCGCAGGCCGCGCAACGATTCGAGACCGGCGTCATCAAGCTGGCACACGGCGCTGGTCCAGTTTTCGCGCGATCGAGCGGCTAGGCGCAGGACCGCCTGGCGTCGTGGCTCGTCCATCGCCGTGGCGCACCAGTCCACGATAATCTGCGCGCTGCGAATGGATTGGCCCACATCCCTGCCGAGCGCTTCGCGTCCGGTGTCCGATTGGCCGCCGAGCGACAACGCCATCGTCCGTGCATGGCCGTCGGCAAGTGCGAGGAAGCGTTCGAGTTCCGCATCGTCGTCAATCGCCACCGCGGCCAGTTCGAGTTCGAGGCTCGTCAGGAAATCGCTGAGCGGGCTCCATGCCACAGCCGTGCCCGGAGTCGACTGCGCGAGTGCCTGGGTGACTGGATGCCGGGGCGACCCCGCGGCCAGCCGCCGGATTTCCTCGCGCCACCACTGCAGTTTCAGGTGTGCGATGCCGTGGTCCCGGGGCGCGACGACGATGGCGCGCAGTTCGGTCTCGAGCTGGAACAGGAGCGCCAGTGTCTGCCGGGCCGGCTGCGGCGTGAAAAGCCAGGCAAACCAGCGCGCGCTGCCGGCCGGCGGCGCAGCCGGCGATTCGGTTGCGCCGGGCAAGATCAATGCTCCTTGGGCGGCAGGAGCTCCGGCGGGCTGTCGGCCGTGCGGGCGGCAATCTCAATTTCCGTCAGGTCTTCGATCGACTTGTCGCTGCGCACGCCAAGTTCGGTGAACTTCCGTGCGCTAGGGAGCACGCGCGTTTGCAGCGATCCGACCGACCTGTTGAATGCGCTGACGCTCGAATTGAGCGAATTTCCGAGTGTTTCGAGATGATCACGGAAGGTTCCGAGCCGGGCGTAGAGTTCTTCGGCCAGCTTGCGGATCTGCTCTGCGCCCTCTGCGAGCTTCTCGCTCTTCCAACCGCTCTGTACTGCTTTCAGCAGTGCCAGCAGCGTGGAGGGCGTCGTCAGGATCACGCCACTGCTCATCGCGCGATCGAGAAGGTCGGGCTGCTGGTCGAGGGCGGCCGACAGGAACTGGTCCCCCGGCAGGAACAGGACGACGAACTGCGGCGCACGGTCGAACTGCTCCGCGTAATTCTTCGAGGAGAGCAGTCGCACGCGTTCCGACACGTGCTGTGCATGTCGCCGCAGCGAGGCGGTGCGTAACTCGTCGCTCGGCGCCTCGACTGCCATCAGGTAGGCGTCGAGGGGCGTCTTGACGTCCACTACCACGTCCCGCCCCTCGGGCATCCGGATCACCATGTCGGGGCGCAGTGCGCCATCTTCGCCGGCCACGTGAACCTGTTCCTCGAAGTCCACGTGGTTCGTCATGCCGGCGAGTTCGACCAGCCGGCGCAGCGCGATCTCGCCCCATTGCCCGCGTACCTGCGGCTTGCTGAGCGCCTGCACGAGATTGCGGGTTTCCTTCTGCAGGGTCGTGTGGGATTCGCGCATGTCGGTGAGGTGCTGGCGCAGGCTGCCGAAATCACGCTGCCGCTCCACTTCGATCTCGCGCAATGCCTCGGAAGTCCGGGTGAGGGATTCCTGGATCGGCTTGATCATCGACTCGATCGCCTGTTCGCGCTCCTTCAGCGACGTCTGCGCCTGCTGCTGGTGCCCGCCGAGGTTCTCCTTGGCGAGACGCAGGAAGTTCTCGATGTTCTCACGCAGCTGACGGCCCGCGAGGTCATCGAAGCGGCGGTCGAGCTGATCCATGGCGCGATCAAGCGCAATCGTGCGCTCGGACTCGATCGTGGCGGCGCGCCGGCGGCCAAGCCACCAGCCCGTGCCCAGGGCGAGCGCGAGGCCGAGGAGTATCAAAGCGATCGTGGTCGGTTCCATCTCAGTTCCGGAGGCCCAGCCAGTCGAGCAGTTCCTGCGGCCTTGCCAAAACCGCGTCCGGCTGCCAGGCCAGGGGGTCCTCGCCGTCGTTCAGGTAGCCGAAGCCGGCTACCAGGGGAATCATGCCCGCGTTACGCGCTGCCTGCACGTCTCGCTCCGCGTCGCCGAGGTAAACGCATTCGCGAGGCTCGAGGCCGAGGAGGGCCGCCGCGTGCAGCAGTTGCATCGGGTGCGGCTTGCGCTGCGGCAGCGAGTCGCCGCTCACGACACAGGCGCTGCGGCGATCGAGCCCGAGTGCGGCGAGCAGCGGCTCCGTCAGCCAGCCCGGCTTGTTCGTGACGATACCCCAGCGCAGGCCTGCGGCTTCGAGCGTGGCCAGCACTTCTTCGAAGCCCTCGAACAGGCAGGTCCGGCGCGCGAGACCGCCGCGGTAATGGTCGAGGAAACGGCTGCGCAGCGCTTCGAAGCGCGACGGCTCGGGTTCACCGAAGGCCAGCCGGATCAGGCGCGGCGCCCCGTGCGACACATGCGGCCGGATGTGTTCAAAAGGCAATGCCGCTTGCCCCTCGTCCAGGCACAGCCGGTTGAGCGCATCGGCCATGTCGGGCGCCGTGTCCAGCAATGTGCCGTCGAGATCGAGCAGCACGGCACGCAGGCCGCGGCCGTTCGTCATGCGCGCGCGGCCGCCGGACGCCTGAAGTGCGCGAGGTAGTTGACGGAGGTATCCGCGCTGACGCGCGCCTTGCGGGTGGCGGGGTTGTATTCGAGGCCGGCGAGGTCGGCGGTTTCGAGGCCGGCTTCGCGTGCCCATCGGGCAAGTTCCGAGGGCCGGATCAGGCGCGCGTACTGATGCGTGCCTTTGGGCAGCAGTCCGAGCAGGTACTCCGCGCCGACGATTGCGAGCGCGAACGACTTGGGGTTGCGATTGATGGTCGAACAGACGACGTCCCCTCCCGGGCGCACGAGGCGCGCGATGCCGGCCAGGATCGCCGCCGGGTCCGGCACGTGCTCGAGCATTTCGAGGCAGGTCACCAGGTCGTAGCCGCCGGCTTCGGATTCGGCGATCGTATCGACCGGCACCAGCCGGTAATCCACGGCAATGCCGGCTTCGAGGGCATGCAGTCTCGCGACTTCGATCGCCCCGGGCGCCAGGTCGATTCCCGTAACCCGCGCGCCGCGCCGGGCCATGCCTTCCGACAGCAGGCCGCCGCCGCAGCCGACGTCCAGCACGCGCTTTCCGGCGATTCCGGCCCGCGCATCGATGTAATCGAGCCGTGCCGGATTGAGATCGTGCAGCGGCCGGAACTCGCCGTCCGGATCCCACCAGCGTAGCGCCGCGCTGTCGAATTTCGAGAGCTCCGCCGGATCGAAATTCGTGTCGGTTTGCATCGGAGAAGTATACCCGCTGTGCTAAAATTCGGCCCTTTCCAACGGCCTTCCAGCCAGGCGAATTCTGCATGAGCGAGATCGCGCGCGAAGTCCTGCACGTCAACCTCGAAGACGAGATGCGGAAGTCCTACCTCGACTACGCGATGAGCGTGATCGTGGGCCGGGCG
This sequence comes from Gammaproteobacteria bacterium, assembly GCA_031396515.1. Lineage (GTDB taxonomy): Bacteria > Pseudomonadota > Gammaproteobacteria > Steroidobacterales > Steroidobacteraceae > SCUD01. The sequence goes on along the minus strand of JANNKZ010000035.1, from coordinate 552 downwards.
CTCCCGGACGTGCGAGATGGACTGAAGCCGGTGCACCGCCGGGTGCTCTTTGCGATGCGCGAACTCGGCAACGACTGGAACAAGGCCTACAAGAAGTCGGCCCGCATCGTCGGCGACGTCATCGGCAAGTACCACCCGCACGGCGACTCGGCCGTTTACGACACGATCGTCCGCATGGCGCAGCCTTTCTCGCTGCGCTACCTGCTGGTGGACGGACAAGGCAACTTCGGCTCGGTGGATGGCGACGCCGCGGCGGCCATGCGTTACACCGAGGTGCGCATGTCGCGCATCGCGCACGAGTTGCTGGCCGACATCGACAAGGAAACTGTCGATTTCACGCCGAACTACGACGGCAGCGAACACGAACCCGCGGTCCTGCCGGCACGCATTCCGAACCTGCTGGTCAACGGCTCGGCCGGCATCGCGGTCGGCATGGCGACCAACATTCCGCCGCACAATCTCGGCGAGATCATCAATGCCTGCATCGCGTTGATTGACAACCCCGACCTCGGTCTCGCCGACCTGATGCGTCTCGTGCCCGGCCCGGACTTC
>JANNKZ010000013.1:0-2827 GCA_031396515.1 Gammaproteobacteria bacterium | reverse complement strand
TGCGCGAGGTGGTCGAGGGCGTGAAGGGCCGGATTCCGGTGATCGTGGATGGCGGCTTCCGCCGCGGCTCCGACATCTTCAAGGCGCTCGCGCTCGGCGCCAATGCCGTCGCCATCGGGCGCCCCTACATCTGGGGCCTCGCGTCGTTCGGGCAAGAGGGCGTCGAGAAAGTCCTCGACATCCTGCGCGCCGAGCTGACGATGGCCATGCGGCAGGCGGGCACGCGCAGCATTGCCGAAATCAACCGGTCGTACATCGTCGACAACCGCCGCAGTTAGGGTGATGCCGCTCACAGTGCGGTGCCGGCTAAGAACAGAACCGTGAGAGGAGGCTTCATGCGTATCCGTATCGCTGCCGCGCTGTGCCTGGCGTTCATGGTTGCACCTTGGCCGGCCGGCGCCGACGACTCTTACGACATCGTATTGAAAGGCGGCCGCGTCATTGACCCGGAGACCGGCCTCGACGCCGTGCGCAACGTCGGCATCCGGGGCGATACGATTGCGCGCATATCCGCCGAGCCGCTCGCCGGCAAACGCGCCGTGGACGCGAGCGGCCTGGTCGTATCCCCCGGCTTCATCGAACTGCACCAGCACGACTTCCAGCCGGAATCCTGGCCGCTGCTGGCACTCGACGGCGTCACGATGGCACTCGAGCAAGAGGTCGGCGTGCCCGATTTCGCGCTGTTCCGGCAGGCCCACAGCGGCAGGGCGCTCATTCACTTCGGGGCAAGCGCTTCGTTCCTGGTCGCGCGCCTCAAGGCCTGGGATTTGCCCGTCCCACCCAGCCGGTTCGGGGAAGCGGCTGGGATCCTCCCGAAGTCCGGACCCGCGACCAACGATCCCGCCACGCCCGGGCAAATCGCCCGCCTGCTGGCGCGTCTTCGCAGCGAAGTCGAAGCCGGTGCACTCGGCATCGGAATTGGCCTCGAGTACGCGCCCGGCACCACGCGTCATGAACTGATCGAGGTGTTCCGGCTGGCGAAGGCACTCGACGCGCCGATCTTCGTTCACGCGCGCAGCAGCGGGCTCATCGAGCCCGGCTCGGGCATGGAGGCGGTGACGGAACTCATCGGCGCCGCCGCGATCACCGGGGCTTCGCTGCACGTCGTGCACGTGAACAGTGTCTGCATGAGAGATGCCATGGAGTGCATCGCGATGATGGCTGGCGCGCGCGAACGCGGCCTCGACGTGACCACGGAGGCGTACCCGTACACGGCCGGCATGACCCTGATCAATTCGGCTCTTTTCAATCCGGGCTGGCGCGAGCAGCGCGGCATCAGTTACGACGCGCTCGAGGTTCCGGAGACCGGGGAGCGGCTGACGAAAGAGCGATTCGATGAGCTGCACGCGGCGACCGACGGGATCTCGATCCTGATGCACATGAATCCGGACAGTATTGTCGATGCCGTCATGAGCGATCCGTCGGTCATCGTCGCAAGCGACGGCGGGCTGCAGCATCCCCGTGGCGCGGGCACGCGCGCGCGGGTTCTCTCGCGCTACGTGCGCGAGCAGAAGTCCCTCACGCTCATTGACGCGATCCGGAAGATGACCCTAATGCCTGCGCAACGGCTCGAGCGGCTGAGCCCAGACGCCAGGCTCCTCGGTCGGCTCCAGGAGGGTGCGCGCGCCGATATTACGGTTTTCGATCCTGCCGCGATCCAGGACCGGGCCACTTTCCGGGCCTCGACTGCTCCCAGCACGGGCGTCAAATACCTGCTCGTCGCCGGAACGCTCGTCGTGGACGGCGGCGAGATCGTCAAAGGCGTTGCCCCGGGGCAGCCGCTCCTGCGACGCGATTAATCCGCCAGGTTCAAGACTGTTTCTAAGGGCCGCCGAATGCTCGCGTCCTCCCCATGCGCAGCGCGGGGGGCTAAAGTCGCGCTATCGGACCAGCCTTGGTCCGTAGAAAAACAGTGTGGAGAAATGACATGAAGAAGCAACGATTCGTCGTCCTCGGCGCCGTCAGCGCGCTCGTGCTGGGTGCCGCAGCGGCGCTCGCCCAGGACCCCATGAAGGTGCAACCGGAGAATCACAAGGTCGTGTTCGAGGATGAGCATGTACGCGTACTCGACGTGACCTTCGACGCGGGCACGACGCTCAAGAAGCACTCGCATCCCGATCACGTCGTGTATTTCCTCGAAAACGCGAAGACCAAGCAGACCGACGGGGCTGGCAAGGTCACCGACGTCGAAGCCAAGAAAGGCGATGCGCGCTGGGTCGCTGCCACGACGCACACCGTCGAGAATGTGGGCAAGACGACGGCTCATGTGATCCTCGTCGAAATGAAGAAAGCGAAGTAGTCGCGTAGCGGGCGCTTGCGCCAGTTTCGGCGCAAGCGTCCCGCGGTCAGGCGCTGCTCGTGACCTTCAGGCCGACGATGCCTCCGACGATGAGCGTGATGAAGCCGAGCCGCGCGAGAGTTGCCGGTTCCTGAAAGATCAGTATGCCGAGGACGGCCGTCCCTACGGCGCCGATGCCGGTCCAGGCTGCGTACGCGGTGCCGACCGGCAGCGCCTTCAACGACAGTCCGAGCAGCAGGAAGCTCGCCCAGGCGACCACGATCGTCACCGCCGTGAAGTGCCATTTGGTGAATCCGTCCGATGCCTTCATGGTGATCGCCCAGACGATCTCCAGCAGGCCGGCCACCAGCAGAATCCACCACGCCGTCGAATGTGCCATTTTCCCGCTCCCGCTGCTCATGCGTTTCAATCGATCTTTTCCACCACTTTCCAGGAACCCGCGCTCATGGCGGTGATGCGCCCGGTCTTGTCTTCGGCAAACCCGATGCGCCCTTTCCCGTCCACGCCGACGAAATAGAGCGGGCTCAC
>JANNKZ010000012.1:0-5600 GCA_031396515.1 Gammaproteobacteria bacterium | reverse complement strand
GGATCTGGTCTTCAATGTCTGTGAGGGTTTGCATGGCTTTGCGAGCGCGCCGTCGCGGTCCGTGAATCCCGCGCCGCCCGGCACGAAGACGAATGTGCCGTTTGCCGGCAGCACGGCATGGAGCGAGTCGTTGCCGTAGATGCCGCCCGCGGTATGGGTGATGCTGCAACTCGCGGCCGCCGCGGATTGCGCCGGCCGGACGAAATCGTAGCGGTTACGGTAGGTCATGCCGCCATCTGTGGCGATCTCGATCTTCGAGAGCTGGAAATCGCGCGGGGAGAGCGCGAGCGTGTATTGCGCGCGATGATCGCCGTCCTGCCGCTCGAAGATCACCTGTCGTGTCTCACGATCGGCGGAGTCGGCCGTGATCGTGTGAACACGCGGTCCCTCGTCGTCGCCATGCGAAACCCAGGTGACGGATTTCGCTGCCGCATCGATTGTCATGCGATCGTACGAGTGCACGGTCTTTCCCGGGCCGTCGTCGTAGGTGAACTGGAGCACCAGCTCGTTCGGCGCGCTCAGCGCGACGAAGAGTCGTGTCGACAGGGTGACGAACTTGTCGGGTTGACTGTAGTCGCGGTATTGCAGCTTGCCTTCCCATTCGCCTTGGACCGCCGCGAGTGCTGCGTCGGGAGGGGTATCGCCTTCCGCTGCCGCGTGCGCGGAAGCAAGAATCAGCACTGCCGATATCGTCATGACGCATCTCATGTCGGGCGGAAATCCTCTGCCATGTTGGCCTCGACGGCCGTGCGATCCTTGGCAACGATCGCCTGGTCCCAGCGATCTGCCTGTGCCGTGAGTTCCGCAGCGACGTGCGCGGCCGGAACGACGGTCTCCTGCTGCGCGCTGCCGCAGGCAGCGATGAGCAGGGCACTGAATGCGGCCCTTATTCGGTGGTGAGACATTTGGCGAACAGCGTACGATTCTACCCCATGAGACAGATCTGTCAGGGCTTGCCGCTCCCAGACGCCGCTTCGATCACCAGCACCAGTCCGTGCCCTCGAATCGCACCACGATCACCGCTTCCTGGGCTGAGCGCGGCGGGTCCTGCGTAACCTGCGAGGGCAGGATGAGCTGCCGCAGGCGTTCGGGATCCTAGCTTTCCACTGAGAGGCGATGGGTCTCGCGCGTGATCCATGTCGCCAGGTGTGAAGACTTCTCCAGCGCGTGCTCGTGCAGCAGCCGGTTGAGCGTTTCGATGCAGTCATCGCCCGGCCGGCACCGCGCTACTCCACCCGCGGGTCGTCCCAGATCTTTCGTTCTTCGCTGCGGCGCTCGAAGAAATCCGCACAGCGGCCGTCGCCCTTGCCCGTGAAACCGCCGTCGGGGCTGCAGATCGCCTGGCCTTCCGCGTCAAAGAGCACGCTCGGCACATCGCAGCAGGAAGGCGGCACGTAATACACCGTGCGCCCGCCGTAACGGTATTTCCAGATCCCACCCGGCGAGTTGGCCGCGGGAGTCGCCTCGATGTCGGCGATGAGCTGCTTGACGAAGGCGGGATGCTCCTCCGTGACCGCTGGCGTGCATCCGGCGATGCCGGTGAGCAACAGTAGAATCGCCATGACGACGGGTCGCTTCATGTTTTACAGCCGCACGACACGAATCGCCAATCAGGACTCCCGGTTGGACGGATCCGCGGCTTCGATCTGGCCCAGCAGCCACTGCAATCCCGCCAGGTGCTGCTGGTCGTGGCTGCAGAGATAGTGCACCAGGCTCTTCAGGGTCACCGGGCCGTAGCCTTCGAAAAACGCGGGCCGACGCAGCTGCTCCGCGCTTGCACCGGACAGCAGGTCGAGTGTTTGTGCACGCGCAGCGCGAAACGACGCCAACACCTCGCGTTCATCGGCCTCGGCATAGGACCGCGACTGCGTCAGGCCGTCGGTGTCCAGCGATTCGAGATGCGGATTGGATTCCGTCAGCGTCCGCTGGAACCGTCTCTGGTAACCCTCGATCTCGATATCGCGGATGTGGCAGAGCTGCTCGATGGGCGTCAGGTGTTCGCTCGGGATTCCATCCCAGGACGGCGGGCGCCAGTTCCGGCGGCTATGCGGAAACAGCGCGTAGTGCGCCGCGAGCGCATCCGGAAAGCTCGCGAGTGCTCGCAATGTGGCTTGGTCCAGTGACACCAGTAACTCCTTCGACCTCATCGTTCCCGGAACGGTTCAGCTGTACGCGGAGCGTCCGGCAGCTGGCTGTCGAGGGACTGGCGATAGCGGATGCAGCCCTGCATGAACTGCGGCCAATCCGGAACGACCGGCAGCGGGTCCGTCTTGTCCGGCAGCAACGCCCAGAGCTGTGGGTGATGCCAGCACAGCTCATGGCGGCTGCTGTCGCGGTGTTCGCGGATGCCGCTCCGCAATTTCCGGACCTCCGCAATCAACTGGTCCCGTGACATCGAATCGAGATCGGTATCCATGGCGGCTCCTGAACTATTCGCGCCGGAAGCGCAGGTCCCACACGCGATCCTGCACGACGCTGAACTCGAACGGGCGCCCGGCTTCGTCGCGCCGGAAAATGATCGTGCCGAGCTCACTGTCGAAGGCATCCGCATAGAGCGGCGACAGCGCGAATATACTGTCGGGCCGGCGCAGGATTTCCAGCGCGCCGTCCCGCAGTTGCACGCGCAGGGACACTTCCGCGTCGTCGCTCGTGTACGCGCCGGCGAGCGCTTCGAGTGCCGCGGCCGTCGGCTGGGCCTGCGCCACTTTCTCGAAGCGGATGAGCGCGCCGCTGCCGTCGTCCTGGCTGGCTGCGCCGCGGCCATCGAACTCGATGAACGTGCCATCGCGATCCGTGAATTGCGACCCTGACAATGCCACGAGCGTCGTGTCGTCGCCGAGCTTCAACGCCTTTCCGTCCCGCTCGATCCGGATGACGTCCCCGCGCTCCGAGTTCCGGTACAGCCCGATGAGCGAATCGAGCGTTGCATCCGGAATGTCGACGGACGGCGGGTCTGGCTCCGGCTTGAGCGCATCCGCGAGGTAGAGGTCCGCAACGGCGTGCAGGGTTTTGCGCGGCATGCTGTCGCCCGCATTGCAGAGCAGGGCCACTGATACCTCGGCATTGGGAAAGTTCGAGAGATAAGCGCGATAGCTCGCGGTCGCGCCGCTGTGGCGGATCTCCCGTAATCCCTTGTAGCGATCGACCGCCAGGCCGAAGGCGTAACCATGTTCCTGTCCGCTGTTCAGACGTCCAGGAGTCTGCGCTTCCTGGAGCAGTGCCGCGTCGCCGACGCGTGCCTCGACGAAGTTCTGGTTCCACCGCAGCAGGTCGCCGACGGTCGTCAGCAGGCCGCCGTTGCCATGGATATTCTCGAACGGCATGTCGGTCTTATAGCCCGCGTCGCTCGCTGCATAAGCGATCGCGCGTCCCTTGACGACCCGCGTGAAATCGTCGCGCCAGGAAGTCCGGGTCATGCCGAGTGGCTCAAAGATCCGTTTGCGCGTGAATTCCGCGAACGGTTCGCCCGCCACGCGCGACACGAGGATCGCAGCAAGGTTGTAGCCGGTGTTGCTGTACGACCAGCGCGTGCCGGGCGTGAAGTTGAGCCGGCTCTGGCGCGCGACGATATCGAGCACGTGCGCGTGCGTGTAAACACGCGAGCCGCGCGGCCAACCCGCGATATCCTCGACGCTGCCCCAGTCGCGGAGCCCGCTCGTGTGCTGGAGCATCTGCCGGATCGTGATCGCCGCGCCGTGCTCCGGCAGTTCCGGAATGTAGCGGCGGACCGGATCGTCCAGCGACAGCTTGCCGTCCTTCGCGAGCAGGAGGACCGCCATCGCAGTGAACTGTTTCGAGACCGAACCGGCCTCGAAGATGGTGTCCGGGGCATTCGGTACGTCGTGTTCGAGGTCGGCCGTACCATAGGCTTTCTCGAGGACGATCCGTCCGCCTGCGGACACGCCGACCGCGCAACCGGGCGTCGTGTTCGTCCAGTTCGCGAACAGCACGTCGATTTCCGACGGCGGCACCGGACGGACTTCGCTGCTGTGCGCCGCGACAGCCAGTAGGCCGAGCGCGGCCATCGCGATGAAACGCCGCAAGAGTTGTTTCTTCAAGGCGCGACGGGGTAGGAAGCAACCTACGAAACCCGGCGACTCCCGCCGCTCGGCAGCCGCCATGGCCCTACGTACAGTCGTTCCAGATTGGGCCAAGTGTCTGCTCCACGACAAGGAGTCTTCGATGTCATTTGCCTTGTACATGATTGGATTGGCGATTCTGATCGGGGGCATCGGTTGGGGCCTGATGGTTGCAGGCGTAGCGACGATCTACATCGTGATCGGCTGCCTGATCGTCGCGGGCATCGGCGTCATGATGGCAGTCTCGCGTACCCGCAGCAAAGACCCGCCGGTCGGGTAACCGCCTTGGCGGGGCGGCCTCCGGCCGCTATGGCTCGGAGTTTTTCCTGGCATCCGCGATCCGTTCGGCGGACGTCCGCGATGGCGCCCGCTTGAAGAACACAAGGCTCCATAACGGGCCGAAAACGAACCAGAAAAACACCGATCCCAGCGGGACCCTGAACCAGATGTCGAGCGCCTCGGTCCGCTCCGGCTGGTTCACCAGAGCGATCATGCCGATCAGCAGGATGTAGATGATGCAGGCCGCGAGGATGCAGAGTCCCCACAACTGCAACTCGTAGCGCACGTTGGCCCAGCCGACCGGCGGTTTCGGCGGCGGCGGACCGCCGGCGAAGCGATGCGCAAAGCGCCGGTCGGCCCAGCGAATCACGGTTGAGCCGAAGGCGACGGTGAACGCGACATACGCCGTCGCCAGCCCGTGCGCGAAGGTTGCAGTCGCGCCGTTCTTCAGATCCATCACGGTGAATGCGAGCAAGGCCAGGTCGACCAGGGGTACGCAGATGAGCAGGATCGAGCTGGCGCGCGGCCACTTCAACAGGTAGCGGGCAGCGAGACCCGCGAACAGCACGACCCAGAAGGCCGCTTCGCAGCCGACGATCAGTATGTAGAGGACGTTGCTACCGGGATCCAAGCCGTTCGACTCCATCCGCCTGAATTCGCCTTGCTCATGATGGGCCTCCTGCGCCGCGTCACGGCGGAAGGCGGCAGACCGCCTCCACGACATGACCATCGGGATCGACGACGTACGCCGCATAGTAGTGTTCGTGGTAATGCGGCCGCAAACCGGGCCGGCCGTGATCGGTGCCGCCGGCGGCGAGCGCGGCCGCGTGAAATGCGTCCACTGCCGCGCGCGATGGTGCGGCAAATGCAACGTGCAGCCGGCCCTCCGGCGGGCGACCGCCGCCGATGTAGAACTGCGCGAATTCGCCGCGCCCGAACCCGGTGCCGCGCCGTCCGTCCTCGCGATCGATCTCGAGCAACGGCTCCATGCCGAGCGGGGCGAGGGCGGCGACATAGAACGCCCGGCTCACCGCGAGGTCCCGGACGGCAAAGTCAATGTGATCGAGCATGCTCATCATCGTGAGACTCAGAAGCTCGAGCCCGGACCGGCCAGGAATGTGAGTTCTTCCGGCGTCGATTCGCGCCTGAGCGTGGCGTTGCGATGAGGATAGCGGCCGAAGCGATCGATGATCGCCTTGTGCCGAAGTTCGAAATCGTAGTTGTACTGCGGTGCCTTCTCCC
>JANNKZ010000008.1:0-2044 GCA_031396515.1 Gammaproteobacteria bacterium | reverse complement strand
CACCACGATGTAGCGCTCGACCTCGGCCTCGATGTCGGTCGCGGCGATCGAGCTGTTGTCCTGCATGTAGCGGATCGCCTGCTCGCGACTCCAGCCCTGGTCGTGCAGACCGGTATCCACGACCAGCCGCATCGCCCGCAGCATCTCGTCCGAGAGCCGCCCGTACCACTGCATCGGATCGGTGAACAAGCCGAGCTCGCGGCCGAGCGATTCAGCGTAGAGCGCCCAGCCCTCGTCGTAGGCGACGTTGCCCTCGAAGCGACGGAAGCGCGGCAGGCCGGTCAGCTCCAGCTGGATCGACACCTGGAAATGATGGCCGGGCGCCGCCTCGTGCAGCGACAGCGTTTCCATGCCGTAGATCGGCTGCGCCTTCAGGTTGAAGGTGTTCACGTAGAAGATGCCGGGCCGCGAGCCGTCGGGCGTCCCGCTCGCATACGATCCGCCGGCGGCGGAGGCCGCCCGGAACGCCTCCACCTCGCGCACTTCGTAGTCGGCCTTCGGCATCACGGAGAAGAGCCGCGGCAGCTCGGCGTCGAGTTGGCGCTTGATGCGCTGATAGCCGGCGAGGAGATCCGCGGTATTGTCGAAATAGAAAGCGGGCTCCTGCTGCACGTAGCGGAAGAAGTCCGCGAGCGTGCCCTCGAAGCCGACCTCCCGCATCACGCCTTCCATGCCGGCGCGGATGCGCGCGACCTCCGAGAGGCCGATCGCGTGGATCTCGGCCGGCGTCATCGTGGTCGTGGTCTGGTGACGCACCTCGCTCGCGTACCAGGCGGCGCCATTCGGGAGCGCGTACCAGCCGACGGTGTCGCGGCAGGCCGGCAGGTATTCGTCGCGGACGAAATCCGCAAGGCGGCGGAAGGCGGGATTCAATTCGTATTCGATCAGCACGCGATAGGCGCGTACGAGCCGTTCGCGCTCCGCCGCCGGCCAGTCGGCGGAGATCAGCGCTACGGGTCCGAAGAACAGGCTCGACTCCTCGTCCGGGGCGATCAGCGTCTCGAGCTGCGGCAGCACCTTCGCCATCACCACGCTCGGATGGACCACGCCCTTCGCCATGCCTTCCCGCATCGCCGCGATCGCGCCGTCCGCCCAGCGCGGGAACTGGCGTGCCCGCGACAGCCAGCGGTCGTGATCCTCGATCATTTCGAATGGCTGCGCCCCGCCGCCGGCGCCGAACAGCACAATGTAGGTCGCCATGCCGCCGTCGAACTGGCTGATCGGCAACAGCCGGTTCGGATACTGGTATCGCTCAAGCGTGCGGTCGCGCCCGTATAGGAATACCTCGCGCGTCAATTGGGCGCGCCCGTCGAGCGTCGCCGGATCGATCGCGGCGACGGCGTCACGGTAGCGCGCCTCGAGCACCGTGGTCGCCGCCTCGTACTCGGGCGACGCCGTCATCTCCAGCTGATCGTCGAAGCGGTGGTCGCCGATCCAGGTTGTGAACACCGGATTCAGCGCGAGCGACTCATCGAAATACGCCTCGACCAGGCGCTGGAGGCCGGCTTCCGGCGTCTCGCGCGGCGTCGCGGCGCAGGCCTGGAGCAGGAGCGCGGCGGACAGCAGCAACAGGCGGGCGACGGGGTGCATGCGCGTTCCCCCGGTTCGTGCACGGATCATGGCGGCGTCACCGCCAATCGAGAGGTGCGCGCGTAACGCCAGATCAGCAGCACGGCGCAGGCGGTCAGGCCCGCGATCAGGCCGGCCCAGATGCCGGAGGGCCCGAAGCCCTCGTGGATGCCGAACCACCAGGCTGCCGGAAACCCGATCAGCCAGTAGGCGGTGAAATTGAGCGCCATCGGCACGTTCGCATCCTTGAATCCGCGCAGCGCCCCTGCGGCGCCGACCTGCAGCCCGTCGGGAATCTGGAACGCGGCCACGAACAGCAGCAGCCAGACCGCGAGCGTGTGCACGGCCGGATCGGTCGTGAACGCGGAAGCGATCGCATCGCGCGCGAGCAGCACGACGATCGAGGAGACCGTCATCACGACGCCGCACATTACGATGCCGCTCCAGCCGGCGTTCCGACCCGCGACGCGATCGC
>JANNKZ010000527.1:0-2219 GCA_031396515.1 Gammaproteobacteria bacterium | reverse complement strand
GCCATGCGCAGCGAGATGCGGATCGATCTGTTCTCGTTCATCCGCGAGCGGCTGCGATCGCGCTGGATAGACGAGCAGGTGGGGCCGGCGCGCATTGTCGCCGCCGGCAGCATGCTGGATCCCGCCGCGCTGACGCTGGGCTATGCGCGCCGGTTCACGGCCTACAAGCGGCCGGAGCTGATCTTCCGCGACCCGGATCGCCTGGCGCGCATCCTCAATGCCGCCGATCGGCCGGTGCAGATTGTCTTCGCCGGCAAGGCGCACCCGGCTGATGAGCCGGCCAAGCACCACCTGCAGCGCGTGTTCAAGCACGCCCTCGATCCCAAGTTCGGCGGCCGCCTGGCGTTCATCGACGACTACGACATGCACCTCGCCCACTACCTGGTGCACGGCTGCGACGTGTGGCTGAACAACCCGCGCAAGCCGCTCGAGGCGAGCGGCACCAGCGACATGAAGGCGGCGCTGAACGGCGTGCCCCACCTGAGCATCGGCGACGGCTGGTGGGCGGAAGGGTTCAACGGCAAGAACGGCTGGCTGATCGAGAGCCACACCAACCCGGACGACCAGGAAGCGACCGACGCCGCCGACGCCGAGTCGCTGTACTCGCTGCTCGAGAACGAGGTGGTCCCGCTGTTTTACGACCGCGACCAGCGAGGGCTGCCCCACCGCTGGATCCAGGTGGTGCGCGAGGCCATGCGATCCAACATCCCGCGCTTCTCGACGCGGCGCATGGTCAAGCAGTACATCACCGAGATGTACGCGCCGGCCGCCTCCGCCAGCCTGTCAAAACAGCGCTAGCTTCGGCGCGCCAGGGCCGGCCACAGATAGACAGCCGCAGAGTGGACGCAGATTTGAACTCAGATTAGTAAGGCATTCTGGGTTTGATGTGCGTCTAATCTGCGGCTGTCTGTCTAAGCCTGTCGGACCTGCGGCCTAGCGAAGGCGATCGACGCTGACAATCGCTTGGCCGTACCACTGGCGCCACGCTTCGAGAATCTCGGGCGTGGCGTGGTGCGTCTTCTCGGTGGCCATCCGCGCGTCGCGCGCCGCTTCGATGAGGCGCGTCAGCAGCGCCACTGCGCCGGCGACCGAAATACGACGCCTTTGCCGCTAAGCCGCAAAAGGCCCCGATCCATCGCCTCGCGAACCGACTAATCTAGACAAGCCACGTGCCCAACCGCCCCCTTCTTCTCTGCGGCAGTCACGCCATCCTGCGGGGCGCGCTTCGCGACGCCCTGGCGGCGGCCGGGTACGCGATCAATGCGGTCCCGGATCTGGCGGCGTGCTGGACGCACCTGGAGCACGACGAGCCCGACCTCGTGATCGTGCATGAACCCGGGCCACAGGGCACCGCGGCCGACCTCTCGCGGCGCCTCCGATCAGGCGTCCAGTCGCCCGATGTCGTCCTGGTCGTGCTGTCCGGCGATGCCGATACCGGCGCGGACCGCGCGGTGGCTCTTGCGGTCGGCGCGGACATTTGCCTGCCCGTGAGCGTCCTCCCCTCCGAACTGATCGCAGCGATCGAGGCGTGCCTGCGCCGCCAGCTCACCATCGACACCCTCCGCGCCAGCCAGGCGCGGTTGCGCACCATCGTCGAGACGGAACCGGAGTGCGTCAAGGTGGTCTCCCTCGACGGCCGTCTCCTGGACATGAATCCGGCCGGGCTGCGGATGATCGAGGCGACCAATGGCCGCGAGGTGTTCGGGCGGCAGATCGTGGACCTCGTACATCCCGACGATCGCGCAGCCTTTGCGGACCTGCACCAGCGGTCCAGGCGCGGCGAGGCCTGTCGCCTGCAGTTCCGCATCGTCGGACTTCACGGCACCGAGCGGTGGATGGACACGCACTCAGTGCCGCTCAGGGCCGCCGACGGCACGATCAACGAGATCCTGAGCGTCACCCACGACATCACCGACCGGAAGCGGGCTGCGGACGACCTGCAGCAAAGCGAGGCGCGGTTCCGCGAGCTGGCCGACAACCTGCGCGACGTGTTCTATACCGTCGACCCGCGCAGCGGCCGGACGCTGTATGTGAGTCCGGCGTACGAGCAGATCTGGCAGCGCACCTGCGAGAGCCTGTATCGGGTGCCGTTCTCGTTCCGCGAGTGGGTGCATCCCGATGACCTGCCGGTGGTCGTCGAAGCGAACCGGCGGCAGGGACAGGGCCTTCACACCGACATCGAGTATCGCATCCGCCGGCCGAGCGGCGAGATCCGCTCG
>JANNKZ010000481.1:0-6013 GCA_031396515.1 Gammaproteobacteria bacterium | reverse complement strand
TCAGCGCGACGATCGGCACAGCCGTCAGCCCTGTCTCGTAAACATGCCTCACGACGGAAGTCAGCCGCAGGCGCTTGGCGGGTCCGATGATGCGGGCGTAACCCGCGGTGACGGCGCCGACGAATCCCACGAAATCGAGGGCGCTTTCTTTTGCCAGGACGGCGCGCTGGCCGAGACCTTGCAGCAGGCGACGCGTACGCCGCGTCGTCTCCGGCGCGTCTCGCGTTTCGCGCCCACTGTCCCGCTCGGTGCGCTCGATGAATAAGAGTAGCTCCGGACGTTCACCCGCCCAATGGACGCGGTGGCCTGCATCGGCGATCCGCCGCTCCAGCGCACGCAAAAGCCAGGCGCCGGTCAGGTCGATCGCTTCGATTCCGGACGCATCGAATTCGACCTCGCCGGCCGCTCCCTGCACGCCTTTCAGCAAGCGCGGCTCGAGCGCGGCCGCTTCCCCGATGGTCCAGCTTCCGCTCAATCGCAGGCGGCGCCGACCGGCCTGATCATCGGCATCCAATTGCAAGGTCGACTCCGCGCAACCCCGATCGATGCTAGCAGGCGACTCTCCCGGTCGCCGTAGGACTGCGCCGACCGCGCCCGCTACCGCTGGACGTCCTTTCGCACCGGAGCGTGCGGCCGTCAGGCTTTCGCGACCCGGGCCGCGCCGTCCCGGCGCAGATAGATCCGCACACGCTCCCCGACCGCGAACGACTGGTCGCGCGCCTGCACGATCGAGATCGTGCGCCCGCCCTCCAGCTCGACGGTAAACTGCCAGGCCTGCTCGCGCGTCGCCCGCTCCTCGATCGCGGTACCCGCGACGGCGCCGGCGACCGCACCGACGGCGCCAGCCACCGCGCGGCCCGAGCCGCCGCCGACCGTGCGGCCGGCCTGATAGCCGATGAATCCCCCGCCGACGCGGCCGAGCGCCGAGCGTCGCCCCTCGATCACCGCGTCGTCCACGTCGACGACCTCCCCGTACTTCACGTCCCAGGCGACCCGGGCTTCGTGCCGGGAGTAAATGCGCCCGCTCGACGGCGTGGCGCAGGCGGCGACGGCGAGCGCCGCGGCCAGCATCAGGATGTTTCGGACAGGCATGGTTCCTCCGGCCGCAAGCGGCATGACACCCTGAGGCAACGCGCGGGCGGGTCCGGCGGTTGACGCGCGCGGTATGCTTCTGCCGTGGAAAACAGCGTTCTCGACGACATCCTGCTGCTGCTCGCGGCGACCCTGGTGGTCGTTGTCGGGCTCCGGCGCCTGCGCCTGCCGCTGATCATCGGCTTCCTGCTGGTCGGCATGGCGGTCGGTCCGCATGCCCTCGGCTGGGTGGCGGCGACCGAGACGACCAGCACCCTCGCCGAGTTCGGCATCGTGTTCCTGCTGTTCACGCTCGGGCTCGAGTTCTCGCTGCCCCGGCTGCTGGCGACGCGGGGCGAAGTGTTCACGGTCGGCGGCCTGCAGGTCGGGCTGACGACCGCGGCGGTCGCTGCGCTCGCGTGGTGGTACGGCCAGCCGCCCGAGATCGCGATCCTGCTCGGCGGCACGGTCGCCATGTCCTCGACCGCGATCGTGCTGCGCCAGCTCACGGAACAGGACGAACTCAACCGCACCCACGGCCGCATCGCCTTCGGCACGCTGCTGTTCCAGGACCTCGCGGTCGTGCCCTTCCTCGCCCTCGCCGGTGTGCTGGCCTCGCCGCAGGATTCGTACTCGCTGCCGGAGATCGCCTTCGCGGTCGTCAAGGCGGCCGTCGCGCTCGTGATCGTGCTCGCCGCCGGCCGCTGGTTGCTGCGGCCGTTGTTCCACGAGATCGCGGCGAGCCGCGCGCCGGAGCTCTTCACTTTCGCCGTGCTGTTCGTCGCCATCGGCGCCGCCTGGTCCACGCACGCGGCGGGGCTCTCCTTCGCGCTCGGCGCTTTCCTTGCGGGCATGGTGCTCGCGGAGACGGAATACCGTTACCAGATCGAGGCCGGCATCCGGCCGTTCCGCGACACGCTGCTCGGGCTCTTCTTCGTGACCATCGGCATGCAGCTCGACGTGCCGGGGCTGCTGCGCCAGCTGCCGACGGTGGTCGCCCTGCTCGCCGGCATCGTCGTCGTGAAGACAGTGATCGCGACGATCGCCGCACGCCCGTTCGCGGGCCAGTGGTTCAAGGCGCTGCGCGCCGGCATCGTGCTGGCGCAGGGCGGCGAATTCGGCTTCGCGCTGCTGGTGCTGCTGCTGCAGAACCGGCTGGTCGGCACCGACGTCACGCAGCCGCTGCTCGCCGCGATCACGCTCAGCATGGTGATCTCGCCGCTCCTGATCCAGCACAACAAGCGCATCGCGCGCCTGCTGCTGCGGGAAACCGGGCCGGCGCAGACGGCGCTCGCCACCTTCGACGCCGCGACCCGCGCGCTCGCGGCGCGCGAGCACGTGATCCTCTGCGGCTACGGCCGCGTCGGCCAGAACGTCGCGCGCGTGCTGGAGAGCCAGGGCTTTGAATTCTTCGCGATCGACCTCGACGCGGATCGCGTGCGCATCACCCGCGCGGCCGGCGACCCGGTCGCGTTCGGCGACGCTGCCGACGAGGGCATGCTGCAGTCGGCCGGCATCGAGCGCGCGAGCGCCGTCGTCATCAGCTTCTCGGACCCCGACCGCTCACTGCGGATCATCGAGACCGTGCGGCGGCTCAGGGCCCAGGTACCCGTGCTGGTACGGACCATGGACGATTCGCGGCTCGAGGAGTTGCTCGCGGCCGGCGCCACGGAGGTCGTGCCGGAAACGCTCGAGGCCGCGCTGACGCTGGTGTCGAATACCCTGCACACGCTCAACGTGCCGGCGTCGCAGGTCATCCGCGCGGTGGACGACATCCGCCGGCAGCGTTACCAGACGCTGCGCTCGGTGCTGCGCCGCGACGGGGCCGGCGCCACCGACGAGTCGGGTACGTTTCGCGAGGCCCTGCACACGGTCGTGCTGCCGCCCGGGGCCTGGTCCATCGGCCGATCGATCCGCGAGGTGCGCGGCCGGGGCGCGGAAGTGTCTTTCACGGCGGTGCGACGCGACGGCATCGTCGGGCGCGATCCGGACGCGGAGATGACGCTCAGGGAAGGCGACGTCGTGGTGCTGTTCGGCACGCCGGAAGCGCAGGAACACGCCGAATCCGTGCTCCTCGCCGGCTAATTAAAGGGGACACATCCCTTTTCCTGGCGGCCCGCCTGCCGGGCTGGCTCGCTCGCTCAGAAGAGTGGGAAAAAGGGGAAGACCCCTTTTTCCGGAAATTCGCTCGCTCGCCACCCGTCCGGCGAGCCGCCGGACGGAAAAGGGATGTGTCCCCCTACTTCGTCAAGGGACTCTGATCTCCACGCTTCCGGAGCCGGTGTCGATAACGCCGCGGCCAGTGCCCGCGCCCATCTTCACGGTCCAGATGCCGTCGTTCTCGTGCACGGTCGAGCCGGGGGCTTCGATGTCCACGCCGCCCGAACCGGTGTCGATGCGGAATTCCATCGCCGGCGCCGCGGACGAGCGCAGTTCCACGCCGCCCGATCCCGTGTCGATGGCGACCGAGCGCAGCGCCGACAGGTCGCCCTGGATGCTGACGCTGCCGGAGCCCGTATCCACGGCGAGGTCGCGCACGTCCTTGACGTCGCGCGCCTGCACCGAGCCCGAGCCCGTGTCCGCGGCGATCGATCCGGCAAAGCCCTCGATCACGACGCGGCCGGAGCCGGTGTCGGTGCTCAGGCTGCCGGTGCCCTTGCGGACATCGACCGAGCCGGAACCCGTGTCCGCAGCGATCTCGCATGCGCAGTCCGTGATCTTGATCGAGCCGGAGCCGGTGTCGGCGCTGACCGAGCCGCGATGACCAGTGACCTCGACCGGGCCGCTGCCCGTGTCGAGCTCGAGGCTGCCGTCGCCGCCGATCGAGTGCAGCTCGCCGGAGTTGCCGTCGAGCCGCAGCTCGCCGGACACGGCATTCGCCGTGGCATTGCCGAAAACGTTGCGCACGTCGAGCTTCGAACCGACCGGCGCGCGGATCACGAGGTTCACGCGCACTTCGGGCGCCGAGCCGCGGTCCGCGGTCACGCGGATGCGCTCGTCGAAGTACTCGACGAAGCTCGAACTCCACCAGCCGGCGCTACCGCCCGACCAGTAGATCTTCGGGAAGTGTTCCTTCGGCAGGCGCACGTCGAAGCGCGAGCCGGCGCCGACGTCGGCGCTCCGGAAGTCGATCAGGCCGAGCAGACGCTCGGCTTCGGCCTTCGAGGCCGCGTCTACGCTCGCGTTCACCGTGATGTGGAAGCCGGGATCGGTGCCGCGTTCGACGCGGACGTCGCCGATCAGGTTGCGGACCTTGAGGCCCTGCACCGATTCCGGCTTGAACTGCCAGGCGCGCGTCACCGTCGCGCTCTCAGCCGCAGCGGGGAGGTGTACCGCGGCCAATGCCAGCGCGGCGGTGACGCGAAACAGGTTCTTCATCTCGATGCTCCGTAATCTTTCGAAAATGCTCAGGCGGTCTCGTCGCGGTAGCGGCGCACCCACATCGCGGCGGCCAGCAGCAAGGCCGCGGCGACCACGCCGAGCCACAGCTCCTTCGATGCGTAGAACGCGCCGAGCAGCGAATACAGGTCGAGGCTGGTGGCGCGCTCGATCTTGCTCGCCGCCTGCTCGATCGTCGTGCCGGTCGTTTCCGCGTGCAGGCGCAGCATGGTCGGCAGCACGAACAGGCGGTCGGTAATGAAATTGCCGACGACTTCCGAGCGCATGACGACCGCTTCCAGGATCCACAGCGCCGCCGGCGGCAGCACCGCCCACAGGAACGGGGCGCGCGGGGCCCAGGCCGAGGCCAGCATCAGGTAGCCGACGAAAGGCGCGTACCAGAGCATCGCGGTCACGCACCAGAAGGCCGCGACCCCGATGCCGGCGATGATCGCCTGCGGATCCCACATGAACCCCGGGGGCATGCCGGCGAAGCCGCCCTGCATGGAATCGCCCGCGAGGACCATGAACTGCATGACCACGCTCGCGACCAGCGCCACCAGCGGGATCAGCACGATCGCGGTCGCGAACTTCGACAGCACGGTCTCGGCGTCCGACAGCGGCAGCGACTTCCAGAACAGCACCGAGCGATCGCGGCGGTCCGCGTACAGCGCGTCGAGCGCATAGAAGAACGCGATGATGCCCATCACCAGGAACACCGGCAGCGCGAGCGCCGAATAGGCGTAAGTCAGGATCGTCGTCTTCTGCGCGGCGGTCAGCGCCGGCATCGCGTGTTCCGCCACGTCGTAGGGGGCGATGTGCAGCTTGCCGGTCAGCATCAGCACCAGGATGCAGCCGAGCACGACCGCGGGCGCGATCCAGATCGCCTTGTGCTCCCAGAGCTCGCGGCGGACCAGCCAGATAAAGCGGTTCATGCGCGCGCTCCCTGTATCACGGCCACGAACAGGTCCGCGACCGACGGCACGCCGACCTCGCCGAGGCGCTCGAGCTCGGCACGGTTCACGCCGTGGAACAGCATGTGCGTGCGGCCGAGGCCCTGGCGCTCGCCGATCGGCTTGTGGGTGCGGGCGGCGGCCACGTGTTCGGGCCGCACCGCGACCTGCGCGTATTTCTCCTGGACATCGTCCATCGCCGCGTCGAGCACAATGCGCCCACGATCGATGAACAACAGGTCGGTCAGGATGTGCTCGACCTCCTCCACCTGGTGGGTCGTGACGAGGATGGTGCGCTGTTCGTCGAAGTATTCGTTGAGCAGCGTCACGTAGAACTGCTTGCGCATCAGGATGTCGAGGCCGAGTGTCGGCTCGTCGAGCACGAGCAGCTTGGCGTCGATCGCCATGACGAGCGCGAGGTGCAGCTGCGTGACCATGCCTTTCGACAGTTCCTTGACGCGGCTCGTCGGCTTCACGTCGCTGCGCGACAGGAAATGCTCGCAGACTTCGCGCCGGAACCTGGGGTGCGTCGCCGCGACGAAATCAATCAACTGGCGGACGCGGATCCAGCGCGGCAGCACCGCGACGTCGGCGATGAAGCAGACGTCCTG
>JANNKZ010000435.1:0-7052 GCA_031396515.1 Gammaproteobacteria bacterium | reverse complement strand
GCTCGGGTCGCGACCCGTGAGATCGAGCTTGAGGTCGGTATCCTGCGGCGTGCCCGCAGCCTCGAAGTCGGCAATCGTCAGCTGCAGACCTTCGTACGCGATCGCGTCCTCCATGTCGGTGCGGCGCTTGCCGTAAATCATCTCCGACATGCGGCGGTCGAGATAACTCGTGAAGCCCTCGTTGAGCCAGAAGTCGCTCCAGGTCGCGTTCGTCACCAGATTTCCGGACCAGGAATGCGCGAGCTCATGGACGACGGTCGCGACCAGGCTTTTGTCGCCCGCGATGATGGACGGCGAGACGAAGGACAGGCGTGGATTCTCCATGCCGCCGTAAGCAAAGGCTCGCGGCATGATCAGTACGTCATAGCGATCCCAGCGATAGGGACCGACCATGCGCTCGCCGGCTTCGAGCATCTTCGGCAGGTCCTCGAGCTCGGCCGCGGCCGCATCGAGGCGCGAAGGCTCGGTCCACACGCCCGTGCGATCGCCGAGCGGGCGGAATGCGAGATCGCCGATCGCGAACGCTATCAGGTAGGACGGAATCGGCTGCTTCATCTCGAAGCGATAGTCGCCGGCCGTCGAGGAATCGAGGCGCGCCGCGCTCATCACGGCGACGAGTTCCGGCGGCGTGCGGAGCCGGGCGCTGTAGGTCACGCGGACCGCCGGCGTGTCCTGCAATGGGATCCAGCTGCGCGTATGGATCGCCTGGCCCTGGCTGTACACGAAGGGATGCGGCCCCGATGTCTGCTCGGGCACGAGCCATTGCAGCGCACTCGCGTCGCTTGCGGTCCGATAGTCGATGCGGATCCGCGTGGTCGGCGTCGGCTCGCAGCAATGCGGGAAGTCGATCGTGAGCGGGCTTCCGAGAATCGGATCGCGTACGCCCTGCCGGAATGCGAGGATTTTGGTCGTGCCGTCGGCCTCGACCAGTTGCACGCTGCGGATCTCGAGATCGCGGGTGTCGAGCGTCAGCT
The DNA here is from genome assembly GCA_031396515.1 of Gammaproteobacteria bacterium. Classification (GTDB taxonomy): domain Bacteria; phylum Pseudomonadota; class Gammaproteobacteria; order Steroidobacterales; family Steroidobacteraceae; genus SCUD01. Next base: position 6,078 of record JANNKZ010000435.1, on the reverse strand, counting down.
CCTTGGCATAGGGATCGCGCTGCTCGACCGTGAGTTCAGCCGTTCCATCGAGGCGATGCGCCTCGAAATCGGCGCGCAGGTTGAGCGCCACGTGGCGGACCAGGAACTTGTCGGGGTCGGCATAGGAATGCGGATCGGCGGCCTGCGCCGGCGAAACTGGAACCAGCGCCAGTAGGAATGACATCCAAGGACGGACCACGCGTTCACCCGATTGCGGCTTTCGACTCGGTGGAATCCTAGCACCAAGCGCGATGCCGCCCGCTCAGGGTCGACCTGAAGGTACGGTCCTGCGGCTAGTCGTTGACCGCCGGCCTCGTTGCAGGCTCCCGCGTGGAAGACCGTTTCGCTAATATCGATGCATGAACCAACCGAATCGTTTCGTCATCGCTGTCTTTTCCTGGATCGGCACCACATCGCTCGCCCTGGCGGCAGAGCCCATCCCCGCTCCGGATGTGGAAAAGATCCTGTCCACCGCGCCGAACGGCGACTCCTACGGCAAGCACCTGCTGTATCTCACCGAAGAGCCGCACATGGCCGGCACCGAGCGCAACTTCGCGCTCGCGGAATACATCCGCGACCGCTTTCGCGAGTACGGCTTCGACGAGGTGAATTTCCACGAATTTCCCGCGCTGCTGAGTTTCCCGAAGTCCGCAGCACTCGCGATCCGAACGCCCTCAGAGCAGACGCTGAACCTGCGCGAGGACTTCCACCCCGCCGATAAGGACTCGCGGCTGTACGACGATCCTTCGCAGGTGGCCTTCCATGGCTATGCGCCTTCCGGAAAAGTGCGCGCGGAGGTGGTCTACGCCAACGGCGGCAGCCCCGAGGATTTTCAGGTCCTGGATCAGATGGGCATCGACCTCAAAGGCAAGATCGTGCTGATGCGGTACTCGAATCCCTACTCGTACCGCGGTTACAAGGTCTTTGAAGCCGAGCGGCGCGGCGCAGCAGGGACGATCATCTATTCCGACCCGGCCGAAGACGGATTCCTGCGCGGCACGGTGTATCCCGAGGGCCCTTGGGGTCCGGAATCGAATACCCAATGGGGCGCGATCATCTACGACTGGCTCGGCCAGGGCGAACCCTTCACGTTTCACTGGAAGCAGCAGCCCGATGGCCGCTGGGTGGAAGGGCCGCAGCGCGACAAGCAGCTGCCGCGCATCCCTTCGATGCCGCTCAATTCGCGCAATGCCACTGCGATCCTGAAGCACCTGGGCGGTCCGGAGGCGCCCAAAGAATGGCAGGGCGGCCTGCCGCTCGCGTACCGCATCGGTCCCGGTCCGGTCACGCTCGACATGGATGTGCGGAATGAAGAACGCGTCGGTAAGTTGCGTAGCGTCATCGGCGTGATCCGCGGGCGCGAAGAACCCGACAAGATGGTGATCCTCGGCAACCATCTCGACGCCTGGAGCTATGGCGCGGTGGATCCGTCGAGCGGAACCGCGGCGCTCCTGGAGACTGCGCGCGCGTTCGGCGAAGCGTTGAAGCAGGGCCATCGGCCGCGCCGTACCGTCATCTTCGCCGTGTGGGACGGCGAAGAACCGCTGCTCGGTGGGTCGACTCAGTGGGCACTCGACAACGCGGATTCCCTGCGCAAAAACGCGGTCACCTACATCAACGTAGACACCGCCGTTCAGGGCGGGGAATTCATCGGCGGCGCAACGCCGGCGCTTGCCGAGTTCCTGCGGGACGCAACAAGATCGGTCGCCGATCCGATCACCGGCAAGTCGCTGTACGACGCCTGGGCGTCGCGCTTCGAGAATCGCGTGCCGACCGTCGAAACGATCGTCGGCGCCACGGATTACACGGCATTCCAGGAATATCTCGGCGTGTCGTGCATCGACATGTACTTCGACGGACCGTATGGCGTTTACCACTCGATGTACGACAACTACTTCCGGCAGAGCACGATCGTCGATCGCGACTTCAAGATCGGGGTCGGACTGTCAAAGCTCTGGGGCACCCTGGCGTGGCGCCTGGCCGAAGTGCCGGTGCTGCCGATGCACTATTCGGACTATGCCCGCGCGGCGATCGGTTACATCGAGGCCGCCGAAGTACACGCGGGCAGCGAGAAGCCGCTACGGCTTCCGGCAGCGCGCGCGGCAGCGGCACGATGGGAAGCCGCCGCGACCGCGTTCGAGCACCGTCTTGCGGAGAAACCGCCGGCGCCTGCGACCGCTCGTGCCGTCAACGAGAAGTTGATGCAGGTGGAACGCGCGCTGGTCGAGCCCACCGGGCAACGCGGCCGGCCGTTCATCCGTCACTTGCTGGTGGCGCCACAGCCGAGCTATCGCAGCGCCTATTTGCCTCGCGTCTGGGACGCGCTGGATCGCAACGACCGGGATGCCATTCCGAAACATGAGGCGGAGGTCGTCGCGGCGTTTGACCGCGCAGCCGCAATCTCGCGGGAGGCGACTGCCCTGCTCGACGCTGATCGCTAGATCGGATCGTCGATCGACTTCGCGAGGGTCGTGAAGAGCTTCGGTCCCTGCTCGGTTACATACCAGCAATCTTCCATGCGCACGCCGAACTCGCCGGGGATGTAGATCCCGGGCTCATCGGAGAAGCACATGCCGGCCTGGAACGGCGTTGTGTCGGCGCGCATGAGGTTGGGCGGTTCGTGGACATCCATGCCGATGCCGTGACCGGTGCGGTGCGACGTCCCCGGCAGTCCATAGTCTTTCGCCCAGCCGAGTCCTTCGTAATAGCTGCGCACAGCCTTGTCCACATCGCCGACCGGGCGACCGATCTTGGCGGTCTCGAGCGCGAGTTCCTGGCCGCGCTTGACGGTATTCCAGACCTCGCGCTGGCGAGCGGTCGGCTTGCCGTGCACCCAGGTCCGGGAGATGTCGGACGAGTAGCCGTGCATCTTGCAGCCGGTGTCGATGAGGATGATTGATCCTTCGCGCACCGATTGCGGTGCCTCGGTGCCGTGCGGATAGGCGCTCGCTTCGTTCAACAGGACAAGCGCGAAGGGTTCCTTGCCGCCCTGCTCCGTCATCTTCGCGTAAACGATGTCGCGAATCTCGGGCCCGGTCATGCCGGTCTTTACGTTGGCGTGGACGTGGCCGATCGCAGCGATCGTGATGTCGTTCGCGGCCTGCAGGAGTGCAAGTTCGGCGGATGACTTGATCATCCGGCAAGCGTTGACCACCTTGTCGCCCAAAATCGCCTGACGCTCGGCCTTCGCAGCCTTGCGAACGCCATCCACGATGAAAGCGCGGGTCGTCTCCTCGATCGCGAACGGCTCATGCAGTCGCGGCAGTGCATTGAGTGCATCGGCAATGAGCGCGAATGGGCTCTCGTCCTCGTTCCAATGCCGGATTTCCGCGTCGATCATCAGCGACTCGCGGACAGAAGGGACTTCAAAGAACGGCGTGACGACGATAGTCTTGCCTTCGACAGGGATCAGCGCGGCCGTCGTGCGTTCCGAACGCCACCAGCGGATGCCAGTGAAGTACTCGAGGCTGGAACCGGATTCGACCAGGAGTGCTGCGATTGCCTGTTGCCGCATCACGGCCTGAACCTGCGAAATGCGAGCGGCATGTTCCATTGCGGTGATGGGCACGGCGTTCGTTTTCGCCGATCCAGGAGCAGCGGCGGCTGCCTCGGCGCCGAATAGCCTTGTCGATGTGGTTGCCGCCAAGCCCGCGAAGGCCATGCCAACAAAGCCGCGCCTGGACATGCTCGTCATCTCGGTTTTCCTCGATTCCTTAACAAATCGTGCGTATGCACCGGGGCGGCGCATCACACATATAGTATGCCCCTGCGCCATGAGGGAGTCGGCAATGGTTTGCTTCGGACGGTTTTTCGTGTTCCTGTTGAGTGGCTGCGCGACAGCTGCGATTCCGCCGCATGCAAGCGGAGCCACCGGGCCGGCTGACTATGCCGTCGCCGATCTCGTCTTCGACGAATACCGCCTCGACGCCCACGTCCCCGGCCTCATCTACGGCATCGTCCAGGAAGGTCGCTTGGTGCACATCGGCACGCAGGGAGTCCAAGACACGGCATCGTCGCGCCCGGTCACGGCCGACACGCTTTTTCGCATCGCGTCGATGACGAAGGCCTTCACCGCGCTGACGATCCTGAAGTTGCGCGACGACGGCAAGGTACGTCTCGATGCGCTCGCATCCGACTATCTCCCCGAGCTGCGTGACTGGAAGTATCCCACCGAGGATTCGCCGCAGATCCGTGTTCGCGATCTCCTGAACCACGCGGCTGGATTCGTGACGGACGATCCCTGGGGCGATCGGCAGACTCCGCTGCCGGAGGCTGAATTCACACGCATGCTGAAGGACGGCGTGCCGTTCACGACCGCACCCGGTACGCGATTCGAGTATTCAAACCTCGGCTTTGCCCTCCTCGGCCGCATCATCACGAATGTCTCCGGGCAGCCGTTCGAGGCGACGATCACGCGCACGTTGCTGCAGCCGCTCGGCATGAACGCATCGGGATTTGTGGCCGACGCAGCGCCCCCAGAAAAGCGGGCGCTCGGCTATCGATGGGAAGACAACGCCTGGAAACTCGAGCCGACACTGGGACCGGGCGCTTTCGGCGCGATGGGCGGGCTGCAAACGAGCGCCAACGATTACGCGAAGTGGGTGACGTTCCTGCTTGCCGCATGGCCCGCGCGCGACGGCGCGGACAACGGCCCGGTCCGGCGTGCGACCGTGCGCGAGCTGACGGAAGGGTCGAACTTCCCGCGCTTTCGCAATCGCCCTGCCCGCTCCGGTACGGCCGCCAGCCGTCAGGCGATCGCCTACGGCATGGGCATGATCGTCGCTATCGATGACGATCTCGGCCTGACCGTCAGTCACAGCGGCGGCTATCCGGGCTATGGCTCGCACGTTCTGTTGCTGCCTGACCGGGGCGTCGGGATTTTCGCGTTCGCGAACCGGACCTACGCCGGTCCCGCGATCGCGGTGTGGGATGCGGCCGTTGCTTTGAACCAGGCGGGACTGCTGGGCACGGAGCGCCCGGTGCCGGTCAGCGCGGACCTCGAATCCGCGTACCGCAGCGTCGGCGCGATGTATCGGGCGGGCAGCCTGACGGCTGGTAAGGACCGGTTAGCCATGAACTTCCTGCTCGACCACGATGCGGATGCGTGGTCGAAAAAGCTCGCCGAGGTGAAGGCCGCGGTGGGTGAATGCGAGACGGCGGCGCCCATACAGGCCGGGGGCGCGCACTCGGGCGACTTCACCTGGCGCTGCGCGCATGGACGGGTCAAGGGATCGCTGACACTCTCTCCCACGCATCCAGCACTCATCCAGGACTGGCAGCTGGCGCCGGTCAAGCCCTGAAACTCCGCGACCCGGCGGTCGTGCCTGCGCCGGGGGTCGCCTGCCTCCCGCAGTGCAAAATGCGCTCGAATCGGCCGTTTCCGACGGCTACCAACTTCTCCGGGTCAGCAGTGTATTTGCTACATTGAATCACCTTTGCCGGCCAACCCGGCCAAGTTATGGGGAGTAGCAACATGTCAGTTTCGGAAAAGAGCTCATCCAGCAACAAGACCTGGATGATCGTCGGCGGGATTGTCGTACTGGCCGGAGCGGCCTATGTGGCGACCATCTACCCGCCGGATAAGGATTCCCTGGCCGGTTCGGTCACCCCCGCCGAGCGCTATCGGGTGGACCCCACGGGAACGAACACGACCCCACTGGGTGACCAGTCGGTGTCGACGTTTATGCAGACCGACCTCTACCAGAAGGTCGTGACCGACAAGGCCCTGGCCGAGACGTTTGCCTCCGATGCGTTCCGCGACGTCTTCTCCAACCAGGCCTTCCGCGAGGCACTGGGCAACCAGGCGTTCCGCGACGTGCTGGGCAACCAGGCCTTCCGCGACGTCCTGGGTAACCAGTCCTTCCGCGAGGTCATGGGCAACCAGTCCTTCCGCGAGGTGATGGGCAACCAGTCGTTCCGCGAGGCGCTCGGCAACCAGGCCTTCCGCGACGTGCTGGGCAGCCAGTCTTTCCGTGACGGCAAGGGCAACGAGGCCATGCGCGACGGCAAGAGCAATGAAGCCATGCGCGATGGGAAGGGCAACGAGGCGTTCCGCGAGGTGATGGGCAACCAGTCCTT
>JANNKZ010000400.1:0-5048 GCA_031396515.1 Gammaproteobacteria bacterium | reverse complement strand
AGCATCGGCGTGGCGTGCATCGTGCCGGTGGCGCGGCGCAGTTCCGCCGGTTTCGTGCAGCTCGCGGACCAGGCACTCTATGCGGCCAAGGACGGCGGGCGCAACCAGGCGCAGCTCCTCCAGGAGGAGTACCAGCACATGAAGACCGGATATTTCCACCGTCACACCCTGACGGGCGGCGGCGGGAAAGACGGTCAGTAGATCGAAATCTCGCGCCGGCCGCCCGAATCGCGCGCGCCGCGGAACATCCCCTCGGTGTTGAACTCGAGCGACAGCACGCCCTGGCTGTCCACGACGATCACGCCGCCGTCGCCGCCGAGGTCCTTGAGCTTGCCGTGGATGACGTCTTTCGCGGCCGCGGCCGCGGTGACGCCGGAGAGGCGCACGCGCGCGCAGATCTCGTGCGCGACCACCGCGCGGATGAAGTATTCGCCGCTGCCGGTCGCGGATACCGCGCAGGTCGCATTGTCGGCGTAGGTGCCGGCGCCGATGATCGGCGAATCGCCGATGCGGCCCCAGCGCTTGTTGGTCATGCCGCCGGTCGAGGTCGCCGCGGCGAGGTTGCCGTTCTTGTCGCGCGCGACCGCGCCGACGGTGCTGAAGAACGCGATATCTTCCTCGGCAGATGCGAGCTTGTCGTTGCGCTGCGCTTCCTCGAGCTGCTTCCAGCGCCGCTCGGTGTAGAAGTAACTGCCGGGCACCAGTGTCACGCCCTGCTCGAGCGCGAATTCCTCCGCGCCTTCACCGGACAACAGCACGTGCGGCGTGCGTTCCATCACCATGCGCGCGAGTTCGATCGGGTTGCGGATATGGCGCACACCGGCAATCGCGCCCGCTTTCTGGGTCGCGCCGTCCATGATCGCGGCGTCGAGTTCGTTGATTCCGGCGTGGCTGAACACCGAACCGTGGCCGGCGTTGAAGTACGGCGAGTCCTCGAGGATCTTCACTGCCGCGACCACCGCATCGAGGCTGGTGCCGCCTGCCTCGAGCAACGCGTAACCCGCGTCGAGCGCGCGGCCGAGATCCGCGCGGTAGGCGCGCTCGGCTTCCTCGGACAAGGACGCGCGGCTGATCACGCCGGCGCCGCCGTGTATCGCAATCGAGATCATCGGCGGGTCTCCATCGGCGGCGCGGACTTCCGGCGCCAGTGCCAGGCAAGCCAAAAGGGCAATCAGGAACGGGGCACGCATCCCGGCTATTATCCGCGAAACAGGGGAGAGGGGAAAACCCGGATGAACAGGCGCTGGTTCGCGGCAATGATCGCGACGGCGGCGGCGCTGGCCGCCGGTTGCGGCAACGAGAACGGCGGCCTGCTCGGCACCCTCGAACGCGATCGCGTCGAACTCGTCGCCGAGGCCCAGGAACCGATCATCGAGCTCGCGGTGCGTGAGGGCGAAACCGTCGCAGCCGGCCGCCTGCTCTTGAAGCTGGATGCCACCGCGGCCGAGGCGAGGCTTGCCGGCGCGCGCGCGGAGGCGTTGCAGGCCGAGCGGCGGCTCGCGGAGCTGACGGCCGGCGCGCGCCGCGAAACCGTGCGCGAGGCGCGGGCGGTCGCGGAAGGCGCCGCGGCCCGCGCGCTGGCCGAAAGCCGCGAGTTCGACCGCATCGAGAAGCTGGTGGCGGAGCGCATGGTGCCCGCGAACTCGCTCGACCGGCAACGCGCGCTGAAGGACGGCGCGCAGGCTGACCAGCGCGCAGCCGCCGAACGGCTCGCTGAGCTCGTGAGCGGCACGCGCGCGGAAGTCGTCGAGCAGGCGGCGGCGTGGCTCGCCGCGGCGCGTGCACGAGTCGCGGGACTCGAGCTCTCGCTCGCGCGGCACGCGGTGCAGGCGCCGCGCGCGGGCGTCGTGGATGCGCTGCCCTACGAACTCGGCGAGCGCCCGCCGCAGGGCGCGCCGGTCGTCGTGCTGCTCGGCGCCGGCCAGCCGTACGCGCGCGTGTTCATCCCCGAGTCGCGCCGCGCCGCGGTCGCCGCCGGCACGCAGGCGATCGTCCGCATCGACGGCACCGAACGCGACTGGAAGGGCGAAGTGCGCTACGTCTCGTCGGAGGCCGCGTTCACGCCGTACTACGCGCTGAACGCGCGCGAGCGTAGCCGGCTCGCGTATCTCGCCGAAGTCGTGCTGACGGAAGTCGACGCGACGATGTTGCCGACCGGCCTGCCGGTCGAGGTGATCCTGGCGGAAGCCGGGAAGGGCCCGTGAGCGTCGCGATCAGCGCGCGGGACCTGGCGCGCCGTTTCGGCGCGAAGTACGCGGTCGCCGGCATCGACCTCGACGTGCCGCGCGCGCAGATCTACGGTTTCCTGGGGCCGAACGGTTCCGGCAAGTCCACCACGATCCGCATGCTCTGCGGGCTGCTCGTGCCGACTCGCGGCACCGTCACCGTGCTCGGGCATTCGGTGCCGCAGGACTCCGAGATCGTGCGCCGCAAGCTCGGCTACATGACGCAGCGCTTCTCGCTGTGGGACGACCTCACCGTGTTCGAGAACCTCGAGTTCATGGCGCGCGTGTACGGGCTCGACCGCGCACAGCGCCGCGAGCGCATCGCCGATCGCCTGCGCACCTACGACCTCGAACGCTTCGCGTCGCAACGCGCGGGTACCCTGTCGGGCGGCCAGCGCCAGCGGCTCGCGCTCGGCGCGGCGACATTGCACAACCCGGAGCTGCTGCTGCTCGACGAGCCGACCAGCGCCGTGGATCCGCAGAGCCGGCGCGACTTCTGGGAGAGCCTGTTCGCGCTGGTCGCGCGCGGCACGACCATCCTCGTGTCCACGCATTACATGGACGAGGCAGAGCGCTGCCACCGCCTCGCGATCCTCGAGGCCGGTCGCATCGCCGCCGAGGGCGAGCCGAAGCAGCTCGCGCGCGACATCGACGCGACCGTGATCGAGATCGGCGACGTGGATTTCGCCGCCGCGCGGCGCGCGCTCGCGGGCGTGCCGGAGGTGCGGAGCATCGCCCAGCTCGGCAACCGGCTGCGCGTGCTGATGCCGCGCGATGCGGTCGAACCCGAACGCCGCATCGCGGCCGCGCTCGCGGAGAGAAACCCATCGGCCGCGGTTCAGCAGGTCGGCGCGTCGCTCGAAGACGTGTTCGTCGCGGCGACGCAGCTGCGGGCCCGAGCGGAGCGCGCCGCATGAAGTGGCTCGCACGCCTGCTGGCGGTCGCCGCCAAGGAGGTCCGCCAGCTCTCGCGCGATCGCATCACGATCGGGCTGATCGTCGGCATCCCGACGATCCAGCTCCTGCTGTTCGGCTATGCCATCAACTTCGACGTGCGCGGCGTCTCGACCGCGGTGCTCGACCAGTCGCAGACCTCGCTGTCGCGCCGGCTGGTCGGCGACCTGCGCGCGACGCAGGTGCTGGGGGATTTGCGCCAGGCCGGCAGCGACCGGGAGCTGCGGCTGATGATGCAGCGCGGCGAGGCCAACCTGGCCATCGTGATTGCGCCGGATGTCGAGCGTCGCATCGCTGACGGCCGGCGCCCGGCGATGCAGATCCTCGTGGACGGCAGCCAGCCCGCGCTCGAGAACGTCGCGCAGGGGCTCGCGACGATGCCGCTCCTGCGCCGCGCGGGCCTGCCCGCGCCCGTGCGGCCGGTGGAGATACTGGTCGCCTACAACCCGGAAAAGCGCACGGCCGTGCAGATCGTGCCCGCGCTCTGCGGCGTGATCCTGACGATGACGATGGTGATCTTCACCGCGAGCGCGATCGTGCGCGAACGCGAGCGCGGCAACCTCGAGCTCCTGATCACGACGCCGGTGTCCCCGGGCGAGCTCATGGCGGGCAAGCTGCTTCCCTACGTCGTAATCGGGCTGATTCAGACCACGCTGATCCTGGTGCTCGGCTACTGGCTGTTCGGCGTGCCGGTGGCGGGCAGCCTGTTCGACCTCTATCTCGGGGCGCTGCTGTTCATCGCCGCGTCGCTGTCGCTTGGGCTCTTCATCTCGACCGTCGCCCAGACTCAGTTCCAGGCCATGCAACTGGCGATCGTGACCATGCTGCCGTCCATCCTGATGTCCGGCTTCATGTTCCCGTTCGAGGGCATGCCCAAGGTCGCCCAATGGATCGCCCAGGTGCTGCCGCTGACCCATTTCAATGAGATCATCCGCGGCATCGTCCTGCGCGGGGCGGCGCTCACCGACATGCGCCCGGAGCTCCTAAAGCTCACGGCCTTCCTGGCCATCATGCTCACGCTCTCCATGGCCCGCTTTCGTAAACGCCTGGATTAAGGGGGTCTGACCCCTTTGAAACGGGGTCAGACCCCATTTCTTGCCGGGAAAATGGTGCCGGAACGGGCCCCGTGCTATTCTTCGCGCCGGTCGTCGTCTTATGCCCTGCATTTTCAAGCGCTTGTAAGCGCCCGGTGCGGGGTGAAGCAGTCGACCAGGTGACAGGACCCGCTGATCGAAGATTCGCCCTTGCCGAGCTCTTTTGCCCGCCAGACGATCCCGACAATGTTTCCTGCCGTTAACGGCCGCAGCCGACCATCGAGTGATGGCCGCGCACGGCCCTGTCCCAATGAAAGTGAGAGCTTGAAGTCATGAAGATCTATGTTGGAAACCTGCCTTTCTCGGCGACCGAAGCCCAGGTGCGCGATCTGTTCGCGCAGCATGGTGCGGTCGAGTCCGTAGCCCTGCCGGCTGATCGCGAGACCGGCCGCCCGCGCGGTTTCGGCTTCGTCGAAATGCCGCAGGCCGAGGCCACCAAGGCCATCGAAGCGCTGAACGGCTTTTCGATGGGTGGCCGTCAGCTGCGCGTCAATGAAGCGCAGGATCGTCCCCGTGGCGCCGGCGGCGGTGGTCGTCCGGGCGGTGGCGGTGGTCGTCCGGGCGGTGGCGGTGGCTTCCGTTCGGGTGGCGGTGGCGGTGGTGGCGGCGGCGGCGGTGGTGGCGGCGGTCGCTGGTAAGCGAACGCAGCAACTCTGCTGATGGAAGGCCCGCTTCGGCGGGCCTTCTTTTTTGGCGCTGTCAGGTAAGGCGGCGCATCCCTTGTTGCATTGACGTCGGGAGGGGGTAAGCGAGCGAATTTTCCGATTCTTCTCCTC
>JANNKZ010000338.1:0-5717 GCA_031396515.1 Gammaproteobacteria bacterium | reverse complement strand
CGGAGATCGACCTCTCGCTCGACGCGCTCGGCATCGGTCCGGAAACCGTCGTGATCGAGCGCCGCGACGTCAAGCGGGCCAAACCGGAACCGGATCTCTTCCTCGCCTGCCAGGCGAAGCTCGGCATCCCGGCTGCCGAGTGCTATGTCGTCGGCGATGCCGTATGGGACTTGCTCGCCGCACGACGCGCCAACATGCTGAGTGTCGGACTCCTGAGCGGCGGCTACGGCGAGAACGAATTGCTCGCCGCGGGTGCGTATCGCGTGTATCGCGATGCCGCCGCCTTGCATAGTTCGCTCGACGAGCTGGGCGTACTGCCCTAGCCGCGCTGGGCCGAGTTCCGCACCATTGAAGGCCCGGCAATTACGTCGCTAAACCTGGCGCATGCGTGACGAAATCCTGAGGCGGTTGGCCGCGGCCGAGGAAGAGCACTCGGTCCGCGTCTTGTATGCATGTGAGTCGGGCAGTCGCGCCTTGGGATTCGCCTCGCCGGATTCCGATTTTGACGTACGTTTCGTGTACGTTGCGGAAGGCGCTCAGTAAACCAGTCATGCGCACGTTCCTACTAATTTCGCTCCTCCTGATCATCGCCGGTTGCGACCAGGACGCCATGCTGAAGAGGCTCGCAGATCCGGAGGACGAAGCGAAAGCGAAGCAAACCATCGCTTTGCTGCGCGAGCAGAGATTCGACGAACTCGAAGCAGCCCTTGATCCCAGCATCAGGGGACCGAATATTCGCGACACTCTCAGACAGATGGCGGCGCTGATTCCCGCTGGCGAGCCGGTCGAAGTGAAGCTTGTCGGTATGCATATCTCGAAGTCCGCGGATCAGAAAACCAGCAATATCACGTACCAATACGAATTCCCGGATCGCTGGCTGCTCATCAACGTTGCAGTTCTCGAGTCGGGCAATCAGCAGACCGTGGTTGGATTCAATGTCAACCAGATGCAGGAATCCCTGGAGCAACAAACAAAGTTCCGACTGAGCAGCAAGACGCCGCTTCACTATGCAACCGCGTTTCTGGTGCTTGCCGCACCGATTCTCACGCTATATGCCCTCATTGCCTGCATCAGAACGAAGATCGCCAGGCGCAAGTGGCTTTGGATCATTTTCATACTGCTCGGCTTCGGGCAGTTCTCACTCAACTGGTCTGCCGGGGATTGGTGGGTTACGCCGCTGGCGGTTCAGTTGTTCAGTGCTTCAGCATCCGCACCTTTGTACGGTCCCTGGACGCTTTCCTTCTCATTGCCCGTGGGAGCGATCGTGTTTCTGCTCCGGCGAAAGCGTCTCGCGTCGCGACCAAGCGAAGGCTGACTCGGCCGGGGATATACTCGCCAATCATGAACTCATGGCTCACTTCCCTGATCGCTGCGCTTCCGCTCGCGGGCTTTACAGCGGCGCTGTCGGCAGACGAATCGAAGCCCTGGCCCACCACCACGCGCAAGGAGGTCCTCGACAAGGCGGATTCGGGTTATCGATGGAAGCTGATCGAGGCGCCTGTGCCCGCACTCGGCGAGCACCAGTTGCTCATACGCGTCCGCGCGGTCGCCCTGAACCGCGGCGACCTCGAGATGCTCGATCCCGGCTCCGACCGCGACTACAGCGGGTTTGTCGTCGCCTCCGATGCGGCGGGCGAAGTCATCGCGGTGGGCGCGCGGGTGCAAGGATTCAAGCCGGGCATGCGCGTCACCAGCCTCTACTTCCACAACTGGACGGATGGGCCGCCGAACGCAGAGAGAATGCGTGATGCGCACGGCGCGTCGGTGGACGGCGTGCTGGCGGAATACCTCGTGATCGACGACACCGGCGTCGCGCCTGCGCCGGCCGGCCTCAGTCACGAAGAAGCCGCGGCCTTGCCCACCGCCGGCCTCACGGCATGGCGAGCGGTCATGACGCGGGCGCCCGAGCCCGGCGATTTTGTCCTGGTACAGGGCACCGGCGGCGTCTCGACGTTTGCGCTCCAGTTTGCCGTGGCGGCGAAAGCCCGGGTCATCGTCACGAGCAGCTCGGATGACAAGCTAAAGCGCGCCGAGGCGCTCGGTGCTCACGCGGGCATCAACTATCGAACGACCCCGGAGTGGCCCGAGCGCGTGCTCGAGTTGACGAACGGCCACGGCGCGGACGTCATCGTGGACGTCGGCGGCAAGAGCACCCTGGCGTTGTCGGCACGAAGCCTGGCGTACGACGGCACGCTCTCGATCGTCGGCGGACTGACCGGCTACGACGGCATGATTCCGGCTCGCAACGTTCTCAACAGGAACGCACGCGCCCTGGGCATCTACGTGGGCTCACGCGCGGATTACCTGCGCATGAGCGAGTTCATCGTCAAGCACCAGGTTCGCCCGGTCGTCGATCGGGTGTTCCCGATCGAGCAGTTCGAGGAGGCGCTAAAGCTCCTGGAGTCTGGCGACTTCGTCGGCAAGATCGTTCTGAAATTCTAGGGCGATGCGCAGTCCCTACCAGGGATAGTTCCTGCCGTCCCAGTTCAGGAATTTCCCCGAATCATCGGGCTTCATCGTCGCGATCACGAAGCGCATCGCCGCGATGCTTTCTTCCGGCGCCAGCTTGCCATTCGGCCCGCCCATGTCGGTGCGCACCCAGCCCGGATTCATCACGGCGCAGGTGATGCCGCGCGGCGCGAGGTCGATCGAGAGGCTCTTCATCGCCATGTTCACCGCGGCTTTGGAGCTCCGGTACGTGTAGCTGCCACCGGAGGTGTTGTCCTCGATCGATCCCATGCCGCTCGTGATGGTAACGATGCGCTTGCCGTTGCCACGCGCCACGTTCTCGACGAAGGCCTCGGCCACGCGCATCGGTCCGAGCGTGTTGGTGTCGAGCACTTTTTTCCAGGTTTCGTAGTCGATCCGGCCGAGTCCGCCCTTCGGCGGGCCTATGACCCCCGCGTTGTTCAGCAGCAGGTCGATCGTCTCGTCCTTCAGGTCCTTCGCCGCGGCCTTGACGCTCGCGGTGTCCGCAACATTCATTTCTATGACGCGGACCCGGCCATTGCTGTCGGCCGCAAGCGCCTGCAATTCCTTGGCGTCTTTCGGCGCGCGGCAGGCGGCCAGCACCACCCAGTCCTCCGCGGCGTACTGCCGCACGAATTCGAGCCCGAGCCCCCGGTTTGCTCCGGTTACCAATACGACGCGCGGTTTGACGGCAGCCATGGCAGCTCTCACTCGGTGGATGATCAGCAGACGCTGCGGGGTTCGCCGTGTCCTGTGCATCGGCGGGAGACCCGACTGGCTGTCGGCGCTCGCCGGTTGTCGCGCATTCCTACAGCCAAAGTTCCCGATAGCCGATTTGTGATTTCTGCCCGTCATGGGATTAGACAGGGATGGCTACCCACTCCAGGCAAGTGAAGCCGCGGGCTCCCATCAATTCGGCCGCCTCAGACTCGTCCTTGATCGAGGTGCTGCATGCCCCGGGCCCGGACGAAGAGCGCGAACTGCAGCTCACGCTCTATTCATTCCTAGTCGGGCAGTGGGATCTCGACATCACGACGGTGCTCGAGGATGGGTCGCGCCATTGGGGTCAGGGCGAAATCCATGCCGGCTGGATACTGCGGGGACGAGGGATCCAGGACGTCTGGATGATCCCGCGCCTGTGCGACCGCAAGCCCGGCATGGATCCGCTCCCGGGCGCGGGCAACTGGTACGGCACGACCCTGCGTATCTACGACCCCAACATCGATGCCTGGCGCATCCTGTGGAGCGACCCGGCCAACAACATCTTCACGCAGCAGATTGGCCGGGCGCAGGGCCGGGACATCGTCCAGGAAGGCCCCGATCCGCGGGGTGGGTACATGCGCTGGATGTTCTCCGAAATCCAGCAGGAATCGTTTCATTGGACGGCCGAGTGTTCCACGGATAAAAATAGCTGGCGGAAGGAAGTCGATATCCACGCACGTCGTAGGTAAACGGAGGCCGTGGCTTGCCATGAAGACCAAATATCTCCCCGCGGCCGCGGCACTCGTGTTGCTCGCAGCCGGCTGTTCGCAGGACGAAGCGTCGCAGCTGGATCCGAACGGCAACGAGAATTCCGGCCAGCGCTCCGAAGCGGCGCCAGCGGGTCCGGTCTGGTTCTTCGGCACCGTCCATCGCCTGCCCGAAAACGGAGGCGCGTGGGTCGTACGCACGGCCGGCGGCACGCAGTACCAACCCACCGACTTGCCGGAGGAGTTTCAGGTCGACGGGTTGGCCGTGGACGTCAAGGCCCAGAAACTCGAAACGGTGATGACAAAAGAAGCACCCGGCCAGGCGATCGACATCGTCGAGATCCGCCGGCGAGGCGGCAGCTAGCTGCGCAACTTCGGCCGACACGTGGAAGCCAAGCGCCCGGCCGGATAAGGTGCCCAGAAAGCGAAGCCGTCGGTAGTCACCGACGGCCTCGCGCCCTCGTCGTCACCACGTTCGCAACCGGCGCCTTCAGTCCGGCAACTCGCAGTCGGCAGCTACGATCGGGGGCGTGCAGAAGACTCCCCCTTCCGTGATGGTCTGGTTGCCGCCCTTCTCGGTTGCCAGGACCTCGAACTCATACATGGTGCCCGGCTCAAGGTACTGCTTCGGCACCAGGAAAGTCGTCTCTGCCCTCGATACATCGGCATTGAATGAGATCTTGGTCTTCCCCGGGGCCAACACGGGGTTCGTGACGTCGACGACGACCACGTGGTAGCCCACGATTTCGACCGGCCCGAGCCTCGGAATAATCGGTTGCGTCACCTTGTTCCACCGGATCAAAAGCGGCGCATCGTGCGAAACCACGGCGCCATCCGCGGGCGCGGTGATCACGGGGCCGGCGGGAACCTTGTGCGTGAGCCTGGCGCGGCCTTCGAACTCGACGCCAGCGCTCTGGCCGTCGAACTCGTAGAGCCCGGCCGGCCATCGGGTCAGGAGTTCATTCAGTGAGATCGCGTCCTCGGAAGGTTCGCAGCCGAGCGCAAGCTCCAGGTCGATGATCGGCGGCTCGACGCGCTCCTGGAAGCTCTCGGTCAAATCGTGGGTCTCCTCCAGGCCGAACAGCGTCCCGAAGCTGAAGACTTCCTGTTCGTGCGGTCCTTCGATCTCGCCCTCCGTGATGCCGTCCGTGTCGAAACTCATCTGAATGCCCATGTCGCAAGCCGACGCATTCGTCTCGAAGTGGATGTTCGTCTGCTTGAACGGTTCAGGCGGAGCGGCGGTGGCGATTGCCGTCGCCGCCAATGCCATGACGGCCGCAGTGCCTTGGTGAAATGCTCGAAAGTGTCTTTTCATAAACTTTGCTCCATTCCGCGTGAATGCCCCGTTACGATGTCTAGCAGGGTATTGGACGCACCGCCGAAAGGAATCCTTCGCCGCCGGGGGCGTTTCTCGCCGTCCATGCCGCGGTAGTGCAATAATTCGGCCATGCCGTCGCTTAAGTTAAATCTCGTTGCCGGCGCCCTGTGCCTGATGGCGGCCTCCGCCGTCGCCCAGGACTACCAGCCCTACCCCTCTCCCGAGATCACGCAGGAACAGTGGGCGCGATACGGCGAGACCGTGCGTCAGGCCCACGGGGCTACGCTCGAGGTCTTCACGGACAAGAAGCTCATCGCCTTCGCCGACATGCGCACGCGCACCTTCTGGCTCTTCACCTTGAAGGACCATCCCGCGCATCCGGCATGGATCACGCGCCAGATGTACGAGGAAGCCGGCGTGGTCCGCGTGCGGCAGATCGGCTACTTCGCGGGCAAGGAAGA
>JANNKZ010000311.1:0-5938 GCA_031396515.1 Gammaproteobacteria bacterium | reverse complement strand
TACTCGCTGGGCGTGGTGCTGCACGAACTTCTCAGAGGCGTCCGGCCGTGGCACCCGCTTTCCGGGGCGACGGACGCCTCGCAGGGCCGCGCGCTGACGGGTCCGCTGCGCGACGCGGTGGCGAAAGCATTGATCCCGGATCCGACCGGCCGATACCCAGATGCCGTCAGTTACGCCGAAGCGCTGAGACCATTCGCCGGCGCAGATACGGCGCGCGTTCGGATCGGCCTTTTCTGGTCTCGCCACAGAGTGGTCGCCGGCCTTGGCGCGCTCGCCCTGCTTGTCGCGGGAGGCGTCGCGCTGCTGCGCCCGCACACCGCACCCGCCGCCGTGCAGACCGTCGCGGTACTGCCTTTCACGAACCTAACGGGCGACCCCGAACAGGAAATCATTGCGGACGGCCTGGCGGAGGAGCTGGCCAACCAGCTCGCTGCAATCCCGGAGCTGCGGGTCACCGGCCGCGCGTCGAGCTTCTCGTTCAAAGGCAGGAACGAAGACCTCCGGGTGATTGCCAGGAAACTCGGCGTGGTCAACCTGCTGGAAGGCAGCCTGCGCCGCGACGGCGAACGGCTGCGCGTCACGGTACAGCTCATCGACGGCAGGGACGGCACGCGCCGCTGGTCATCGCGACCCTACGAACACGAGCAGAGCGGGATCCTTGCCGCACAGGATGAGATCGCGCAAGACGTCGCGCGGGCGCTCTCCGTCACTCTGGATGTGGGAGAGCTGAACAGCGCGCGGGGCGGCACGATGAATCTGGAAGCTGCCAGGCGCTACTGGCAATGGCGCAAGCTGATGCTCGATGAGCGCTGGGAGCTCGAAGATGAGCGCCAGAAGGTCCGGCTCATGCGTGACGCGGTGCGTCTGGACCCGAATTTTGTCCTTGCCTGGGATAGCCTTGGAGTGTCGCTCGAGAGCCACGCGCGCTACGTCAGGGACACCCAACCGGAACAGGCCGAACTGCTGCGGGCCGAGGCAGAGCAAGCCTGGCGTCGCGTGGCGGAGCTGGCGCCGGACAGCTGGGTCGCGCTCTGCAAGCGCAGCGACGATCTGCTGCGTGCCGAGAAATGGGCGGAAGCCGAAGCCGTTGCCCGGCAGCTCCTGGCGACGGGTGCCCTTAACTTCGAGCGGGCCCAGCCGCTGATCAACGTGCTCTTCGCGACCGGCCGCATCAACGAGACGATCGAGCTGCAGTCCCAGGTGATGACGCTCGAGCCCCGGGCGATTTTCGTCTCACGTGACCAGCAGTTCAATCTCTATGCAGCAGGGCGGTTCGAAGAAGTCGAGGCCGAGTACCAGCGTAGCCTGACACTCGACGGCAATCATACGAATTCCGACCTGTTGGCATTTGCGCGCGGACTGGCGCGGCCTGACACCGATCCGCGCGCACTGCACAACTTGTTTCAACGTGTCGTGTTGCCCGGCCTTCAGGACTGGTGGAATGATTTTGGGTCCGCCATCCCCGACCGCCGTGAAATGCTGACGGTGCTGAGAAGGGCTGCCGATGCCGGAGAGGAAATCCATCCCTTGCTGGCAGATGCGTTGGGAGACCGGGACCTCGCGTTCAGCACGATCCGGCCTCTCCTCAGCCAGATGCGGGGCGAGAACTCGGCGGTGTGGTATCTCCCGTGGCTACTGGTTCACTCCGGCGCGCGTGCCGATCCACGGTTCAAGGAGCTGATGCGCGAGGCAGGCCTCGCTGATTTCTGGCGGCAGAGTGGCATCTGGCCCGACTTCTGCGGGCCGCTGCGTGGGAACGACTTCGAGTGCCATTGAAAGAGCCGTACCCGGCTGGGCATGAAGTCCAAGGACTTTGTTCCAGGCGGCTCAACCTTTTTTGCTGCGATCGGGAATGCGTTTCTCCGCGCGCATTTTCAGAAACAGTGCGCGCTCGCGGGCTTCGATAGCCTGGCATTCCGCCAGCAGGGCCTGAAAGTCCTTGCGCCCCCTCAGCCGATCGAAGACAGGTTCGTCTTCGAGCAGCACGCGCCAGGCATGACTGAGGAAACCGAGCTGCATCTGACGCTGCAGCATCTTCATCGCATCGTCCGGCCGGTCGAGGAGGGCGTACGCCAGTGCCCGGCCGCCATTGAGCCAACGCTCTCCGCGTCCGAAGCGGTTGATCTGCAGGTCGGCGTTGGCCAGCAGCTCTTTCAGCAAGGCTTGCGCCCGCTGTTTCTGGCCGGCTTGTATCAACATGTCGGCGAGCCCCGCGACCCCGATGCCCATGTCGAGCTGTCCCTCCAGGATCGGCTCATCGCCATCCCAGACGACGGACGCCCAGCCTTCGAGCGCCTTGATCGCACGCGAATAATCTTCCGTCACGCGCGCGTGCCGGCGAATGGCGAGCGCAACCTGCTGCTCGACCTGAAAGTACGTGGTTCCTGCCGCGATCAGCGCGTAGGCTTTCTCGCCTGCCTCGCGCCATTCATTCCGGAACAAGTGATTGAGCATCGGTGCGTGGGCCGGGTGATCCGAGGTCTTGCTGAATGCCGCCATCGCACTCGCGACTTCGCCGACCGAGATATAGCAGAGCACCAGGTGCCGCCAGGCAGTGTCGTTTGTGGGATCGAGTGCAACCGCCTGTTCGCCGAGTGCCACGGCATCCGCATGCCGGCCCTGTCCACCCCAGCGGACATCGGCGAGGCGTACCAGCGCCGGCACGTAGAGCGGGTCGCGCTCGAGCACGGACTGCAGCAGCCGATCCGCCTGTTCGTAGTCGCCGGGACCCCACTCCAGGTAGAGTGCCTTGACCACATCGAGGCGAATGTCCAGCGGATCGAGCTTGCGTGCCTTTTCCAGCATCTCGAGCGCCTCGCGCCGCCGGGCGACGCTCTGGAACAGGACCGAAGCCAGTCCTTCGTAGCCGCGCGCCAGGTTCGGCGCGAGCTCGATTCCCCTCCGCATGTCGGCATCGGCTTCGGCGACGCCGACGACATGGAGGTCCAGGTAGCCGCGCTCGATATAGGCCTCGCCGCTGCGCGGATCCAGCGCGATCGCTTCGTTGACCAGGCCCATCGCGATTGCCATCTTTCTCTCCCATCTTTCCGTTCGTTCCCCGACCTCCTCCTGCTCGGCCTGCAAAGCCTTGGCGCGCGCCAGGAGCACGTAAGGCGATGAAAACGTCGGGTCATGCCGGATGGCGCTCGTCAGCGCGTCGATGGCCGCGGGAACATCAGACATGCGCACGCTCGCCAGCAGAGCACGCCCGCGCAGAAATTCGAAATAGGCGTCGTAGTTCTTCGTGGCGCTCGCCCGAGTGCCGGTGGCCCGCTCGCTCGCTGCATCGAGTGTCAGCTTCATGGCACGCGCCACCGCGAGGGCGATTTCATCCTGGACAGCGAACAGGTCTTCCAGCTTCGGATCGAACTGCTCGGACCAGACGGCGACGCCGGTCTGCGCGTCCACGAGTCTCGAAGTCACGCGCAGCCGGGTGCCTGCCGCCTGGACGCTGCCCTCGAGCAGATACCGGACGTTGAGTTTCCGGCCGATGACGCGCAAGTCCTCGCCGGCGTCGCGGAAGGCAAACGACGATCCGCGCGCAATGACGGTCAGCCCCGGCAGGAGGCCGAGCTGATGCAGCACCGTTTCCGGAATGCCCTCGGCGAGCACACCGGATCCTTCCGAGCCGCCGCGGTTCTCGAAGGGGAGCACGGCGACGCTGTGCGCCGGCAATTCGGCCGTGGCGAGCGGAAGATCGTCGGATGGCTTCGCCTCGTCGCGCGTTCCCCACTCGCGGATGCCCCAGCCGATGGCGAGCGCTGCGGCGACGGACGCGATTGCGATGGCTGCAACACGCGTCCGCTTGTTCCCGGCCTCACCATAAGGCGCGCCGCCCGGCCTGGCCGCGGTCTGCAAGTCGCTGACCGGAGCGCCATGCATGTCCAGCAACTGGCGCACCCGCTGTGCAAACGCGGGCGACGTCTCGCCGCCCGGCAACCGGGTCCAGTGCACGTGCACGAATTCCTCGGGCACGCGCGCATCCGTTTCGCGCGTTTCGTCGATGACCACCGGCACCAGGAATGCCGAGTCGTGCGCCATGTCCAGGAGCCGCCGCGCCGCCAGGTTCCATTCCCGTCGGAAGTAACCCTCGGTGCGCACATTGGTATTCGCCGAAATCACGGGGATGAACAGCGCGCAGTCGTGGATCTGCTTCTTGATCTGCGAATCCCAGGCGTCGCCGCCGCGCAGCGCGCTCTGGTCGAGCCAGACGTCCACGCCCACGGCTCGCAGCGCTTCGCAGATACGCGTCGCTGCCTCGGCATCCTGCGAGGCATAGGAAAGGAAGACGGTAGGGTTTGTGGGGTCCGGCATCGATTCGCGTTATTGGATGGCCGTTGAACGGACGTCCTGTCGAAAGAGCGGCGAAAGTATAGGCATATCCATTGCGGGATCATCCAAGACGTCGCCTCGATCAACGCCGATACGGGCCTTGCGACTTTCCGGCCAACTATTGAGTCAACCGCTTGTATTTCAACTGATTACAGCCGTTTTTGCGGCCGCAAGGGATTCGCTTGACTCCGTTCCCGGCGCGAGCGCAGTCTAGGTCAATTACGAGGGGACACGGCCATGAGATCACGTCCATTCGGCGTAGCGGCACTTGCTGCGGTCACCTGCGGAGTCTTGCTGGCAGGCAGCGCTCTGGCCTGCGGCGACAAGCTCGTGGCACTCGGCGGCGGCGTCGGGTTTCAGCGCGTCATCGTCAGCCGGAATCCGAGCAACATCATCATCCTGCTCGAACCCGCGTCCGGACTGGAAGCGGCGAACAAGCGATTCAATCTCGTGACCTCGCTGTCGCTCGCCGGGCATGAAGTTTCGATCGCCAGCAGCGACGAGGAACTGAGCGCGCACCGCGCGACATTGAAGCCCGACCTGATCCTGGTCGATGCGGAGAGCGCCAAGCGCTATGACGTGCGGTCCGCAGCCGCCGGCAAGGGGCCGACGATCATTCCGGTTACCTATACAGTCGAGGGCGCCCAGTTCCCGATGTCGGCGACCCAATCCGGCTGCGGATCCGTCGAGGTTGGCCGCAAGGGCTCGCAGCTCCTGAAGGCGGTCGAGGGTGCGCTGAAGCTTCGCAGCCGCGGCCAGCCGATGCCTTGCGACGACGCGACCGCCAGCCAGCAGACCTGATTCCAGTTTCCGGAGGCTTTGCCGTGGCGCATCCGGCGCGCGGCGATCGCCTGAGTAGCGCCCAGGCGGCCGCCGCCGCAAATCATCTCAGTTGATGACCTTTACTACGGCCAGCATGCCGTCCAGCAGGTGCGGACGGATGTTGCAGATCACGAGGTAGTTGCCCGCCTCGAGAAACGCGACCGGTTCGTTGCGGTTGAATCCGTTGTCCGGATTCGCCACGACCGGAGTAGCGAGCGGGCCGCCCGCCGGATTGATGCCGCGGTAGTAAATCCGGTCCGCGAGCGAGGAGAGACCGGGCGGCAGCGCTGTCGCCGGATCCGGCGGCAGCACATAGACCGGCGGCGTCAGCGGCAGCGTTCCGCCGCCCGCATTGACCAGGTCATCCATCGTGACACCGGGCTTGAAGACGATGATGTCGTGAAAGCCGGCGACGCCGAAGTCCACGACGCCGCCCACCTTGATCTTGATTTCATTCGGCAGGATCGCGTGGTTGACCGGATTGCCGGGCTGTGCGGTGTTCAATCCGCGACCGAACACGACTCTCGAATTCATCAGCTTCTTGCTGTCGGGATCATCGGCGGCGATGGCCGGCGCCGCGGCGAGCGCTGCGCAGGCGAGCAATACCGACTTGAGCAGGGTCGACGACTTGCTATGTATGTGCATTTGAATCTACCCCGTGAAAATTGTTGTTTGTTGGAAAGCGACTGGTATCGCCCGGCAGACTAATCCTGCGAACGGGTAATCACAACCCATGGCCGCAATCCGTACCGGTTCTCGACTCAGTCTCATTCGATTCGGCTGC
>JANNKZ010000303.1:0-3105 GCA_031396515.1 Gammaproteobacteria bacterium | reverse complement strand
GGTGAGACCGCATTGTCCTTCGGTTCACAAGGCCCCGACCTCGCCTCGATTCCGTCAATCGCCATCTCGTCGCTCGAAATTCTGCGCGACGGCGCAGTTGCGCAGTATGGCTCCGACGCCATCGCCGGCGTCCTCAACTTTCACTTCCGTGAAAACTCCTCGGGCGTGGAATTGAGTGCACGGTACGGTAGCTACTACCCCGACGACTATTCGAACGACGGCGACGATTGGCAGATCGGGGCCAATTGGGGCCTGCCGCTGGGCGGAAACGGTTTCGTCAACCTCAGTCTGGAACTGGCCGCGAACGATCAGACTGTCCGCAATCCGACGCGGCCATCGGCGCTGGAATTCGCGGTAGTGTTTCCGGACCTGGCGGCGGGTCTGCCGCATTACCCCGGGCCGGTGCAGGAGTGGGGAACCGGCCCGTCAGAGAGTTATAAGGCGGTGCTCAATTCCGGCGTCAATCTCGATAACGACAGTCAGATCTACTTCTTCGCCAACTATTCTCATATCGAGATGGATGAGAGTTTCAATTATCGCCTGCCGATCACCTTCACAGGCAATCTCACAGGCGCACCTGTAACGTACAGCCAGAACCCCGTGTTCACGGATTTTTACCTGACTGAATGCACCGCCAGCGGCAGTACCAACTGCCCGATTGGCGGGTTTGTCTTCGACACCAACACGTTCAACTACAGGGATGATTTCTATCCGTCTGGCTATACGCCGCGCTTTTATGGCACCACGCAAGAGATGTTTGGCGTAGTGGGGTATCGGGGCACCAACAGCCGGGGCATGACTTACGATCTGTCGGGCACGCTGGCTCAGAACTACCTGGACATGTCCCTGCGCAGTTCGATCAATGCGTCATTGGGCCCGGATTCCCCGACGAGTTTCTACATCGGCAAGTTTCAACAACAGGAAGCTAACCTGAACTTCGATGTCACCTACCCCTGGAAGGTTGCCGCGTTTGACAGTCCGGTGACGGTGGCAGCTGGCTTCGAATGGCGTAACGAGAACTATCAACAGATTCTCGGCGATACGGCTTCGTATGTAGCCGGTCCTTATACCTCCCAGCCGCTCTATGATTGCGACGCAACCTCATGTACGCGGCGTCTAGACGGGCTGGGCAATCCGGTAACGGTTTCGCATAACGCAGGGTCCAATGGCTTTGGCGGTATCAGCACCGGGGTCGACGCGTCACAAAGCAGCTACGCGGTCTATTTGGATCTGGAAGCCGATGTCTTGCCACGCCTCACCCTGGGCGTCGCAGGACGATTTGAGGATTACGACTCCTTCGGCTCCACGACCGTGGGCAAGGTTCAGGCGCGCTTCGAGATCAACGATTCCATCGCGCTGCGCGCTACCGCCAGCACCGGGTTCCATGCACCGAGCCCCGGTCAGTCGAATGTGGAGACCCTGAGCACCACATTCATACCGGGAACGACGACGCAGGTGCAGATCGGCACCTATCGGGTCACAAGCTCGGTCGCCCAGTATTATGGGGCGACGACGCTGGATCCTGAGGAGTCCACCAATCTGAGCGCCGGTATCGTGTTGACACCGATCGAGGACCTGATCATAAGCCTCGATGCCTACCGTATTGAAGTTGACAACCGGATCGGCATATCCCAGCAATTCACGGTAACCCAGGCGGACATTGATGCCCTCGCGGACCTGTCCTACGTCGGGGTCGGTGGTACGGTGCAGTACTTCACCAATGGTTTTGACACCAAGACCGAGGGTGTGGACCTGGTGGGCACCTACGAGTTCGGGGTTGGCCCGGGCCGCTTGCTGACGACGCTGGCGTATAGCTATAACAAGAGCACGGTGCCGTCTTTCGACCCGTTGGTCATCAACAACGCACGAATCGTCGACATCGAGCACCTTGCCCCGAATGACCGCGTGAACCTGAATCTGGACTACATCCTGGATCGGTTTCGGGTCTCGCTACGCGGAAATTACTATGGCACGTTCCGCAATGAGAATGACTATCCGGGCCAATTGTTCTCGGACAGTACGACCGTCGACGCAGAGTTTTCATACCAGGTCACGGACCAGATCACCGCCAGCATCGGCGGTCGCAATATTTTCGACGAATTTCCCGATGTCGTGAACGGCGTCAATCCGCTGACCGGCGGCCTGGGAGACGGCGAGCGCTATCCGCGTCACGGTGGCCCGTTCGGCTACAACGGTGCATTCTTCTACGCCCGGGTCGGTATGAAGTTCTAGGGTCGAATCCATTCAAGCTTGCAAGGGGCCGATATCCATCGGCCCCTTTTTCTTGTCTTGTGTAAACCCCTGACGATCAGGACCACCGGGGAGCAGAGTTTTCCGACCAGTGACGTCAGGTCCGGGCGGACGGTGTAGAGACTACCCACTCAAGCCGAGTACCCCAGTCGTGGTTGCGGCGCACACATGCGCCGGACTTGCGGTATTTACTTATTTCGGAGACAGTCTTACTTACAACACGCCCGCGAAACGGGCTCACTTGGGGACTTGAACATGAACAGGATCATCCAACCGCGACACACCTCCCTCGTGGCGGCTGCGGTGGCGCTTGCCATCGCCAACAGCGCGAGCGCCCAGACGGTACTTGGCGAAATTACGGTCACCGCGCGCAAGCGGGCCGAGTCGATCCAGGACGTGCCGTTCGCGATCAGCGCGCGCACCGAGGAAGCGATGCGCAATGCCGGCGTCACGAACATCGAGGATGTCTCGCGCAATGTCGCGGGTCTCACGGTTCAGAACCTCGGCCCCGGCCAGAGCCAGGTCGGCATGCGCGGCATTTCCGCCGGCAAGATCGACCGCGATTTGGCCGGCGTCAAGGAACAGGTCGGCGTGTATTTTGACGAGTCGGTGATCTCGCTGTCGCTGTTCACGCCCGACCTCGAGCTCTATGACCTGAATCGCGTCGAAGTGCTGCGCGGCCCGCAGGGCACGCTGTTCGGCGCCGGCTCGCTCGCCGGCACCGTGCGCTACATCAGCAATCAGCCCGACATGAGCGACGACTATGGCGGCGTGGAAGCCGGTTTCAGCGCCGTCGACGGCGGCGGCACTGGCGGAAACGTGCGCGGCATGATGAATATGACGATCGGCGACAAC
>JANNKZ010000285.1:0-5022 GCA_031396515.1 Gammaproteobacteria bacterium | reverse complement strand
GGTCGAGAAGTCCGGTTCCTGGTACGCCTACGAAGGCGAGCGCATCGGTCAGGGCAAGGACAATGCACGCACTTACCTCATCGAGCATCCGGAGATCGCCGCGAAGATCGATGCGGCGCTTCGTACCCGGCTCCTGCCGGTGCGACGCCCGGTCGCGGTAGCCAGTGAGGCGGCGGAAGCCTGATCCGGCTGCGCAGGCCGCCGCGGATGATCCGCTGGCGGCCCGGCTCGCGGCCCTCAAACTGCTGAATCGGCGCGACTATGGCGTTCGCGAACTCTGCGAACGCCTGGTCGCGTACGGCTACCTGCGACCGACGGCCGACGCCGTCGTCGAGAAACTCCAGTCCGAGAAGCTGGTGGATGACGCCCGGTTTGCCGAGCATTTCGTCGCGTATCATGCAAATCGCGGCCAGGGGCCGGTGAAAATCGCCCATCGGCTGCGGGAAGCAGGGGTCACGGACGCGGAAATCTCGGCCGCCGTGGATGCGAGCGCCGTCGAGTGGCGCCAACGCTGCGCCGATGTCCGGCGTCGGCGCTTCGGCACCAAGGCGCCCGCCACCTGGGCCGAGCGCGGCAAGCAGGCGCGATTCCTGAACCAGCGCGGATTCAGCACGGAGCAGATCCGCACCGCGACCGGCCAGGGTTTCGACGAGGACTGATGGGCACGAAGACGAAATCAATGTCGAGCGCGGAACTGCGCGCCACCTTCCTGGAATTCTTCCGGGAGCGCGGGCATGCGGTCGTGCCCTCGAGCCCGCTGGTGCCGGGCAACGACCCGACACTGCTCTTCACCAATGCCGGCATGGTGCAGTTCAAGGACGTGTTCCTCGGCAAGGACCAGCGTAGCTACCAGCGCGCGGTCAGCTCCCAGCGTTGCGTGCGCGCGGGCGGCAAGCACAACGACCTCGAAAATGTCGGATACACGGCGCGCCACCACACGTTCTTCGAGATGCTCGGCAACTTCAGCTTCGGCGACTACTTCAAGAAGGACGCGATCCAGTTCGCTTGGGAGTTCGTGACCGGCACGCTCGGCATCCCGCCCGAAAGACTCTGGGTCACGGTCTACCAGGATGACGAGGAAGCCGCGGACCTGTGGCTCAAGAAGATCAAGGTCGATGCCGAGCGATTCACCCGCATGGGCGAGGCGTCGAATTTCTGGGCGATGGGCGACACCGGCCCCTGCGGCCCGTGCTCCGAAATCTTCTACGACCATGGCGCCGACATTCCGGGCGGCCCGCCGGGCTCGAAGGACGAGGACGGCGATCGCTACGTCGAGATCTGGAATCTCGTCTTCATGCAGTACGAGCGTAGCGCCGACGGAAAAATGACACCGCTGCCGAAGCCGTCGGTCGACACCGGCATGGGCCTCGAACGCACGGCCGCAGTCATGCAGGGCGTGCAGTCGAACTACGACATTGACCTGTTTCGAGGGTTGATCACGGCGGCTGCGGAGGCAACGAAGCAAAAAGCGCTCACCAGCCCTTCCTTGCGCGTGATCGCCGATCACATCCGCGCCTGCTCGTTCCTGATCGTGGACGGCGTAATCCCGGGGAACGAAGGCCGCGGCTACGTGCTCCGCCGCATCATCCGCCGCGCGATCCGTCACGGTTACCAGCTCGGCCAGCCGAAACCGTTCTTCCACGCGCTGGTGCCTGCGCTCGTGGCGCAGATGGGCGAGGCCTATCCGGAGCTCGTAAAATCTGCCGCGCACGTGACGAAAGTGCTGAAGCAGGAAGAAGAGCGTTTTGCAGAAACACTTGCAAACGGCATGGGACTCCTCGAGAACGCGATCCAGGAGCTCAAGGGCAAGAAGACCATCGCCGGCGACACCGTATTCAAGCTCTATGACACCTACGGCTTTCCAGTGGATCTAACCGCCGACATCGCGCGCGAGCGCGGACTCGCGATCGACCAGGGGGGCTTCGAGCAGGCGATGGAATCGCAGCGTGAGCGCGGCCGTGCCGCGAGCCGCTTCGGCGTGGACCTGCGTGGCCCGGAGACCCTCGAACACGGCAGCGAGTTCACCGGCTACGATTCGCTGACCGGCAGCGGTCGCATCCAGACCATTCTGAAAGGCGGCGCCGAAGTGCCATCCGCGTCCGCCGGCGAGGACGTGCAGATCGTCCTCGACACGACGCCTTTCTATGCCGAATCCGGCGGCCAGGTCGGCGACGTCGGTACGCTCACGAACGGCAAGGCCACATTCCAGGTCACGGACACAAAGAAGCACGGCGACGCGCATCTGCACGTCGGCCGCGTCGAGTCCGGAGCGTTCAAGGCCGGCGACACGGTGACCGCTGCCGTCGACGCCGCGACTCGCCAGGCGACCGTGCTGAATCACAGCGCGACGCACCTGCTGCACGCGGCGCTGCGCAAAATCCTCGGCAACCACGTGCTCCAGAAGGGCTCGCTGGTCGCGCCGGACCGGCTGCGATTCGATTTCTCGCATACGCAGGCCGTCGCGCCCGAGGAACTCGATAGCATCGAAAAGCGGGTCAATGCTGAGATCCGCGCGAACTACGCAGCCGACATTCGCCAGCAGACTTACGACGACGCGATCAAGTCGGGCGCGATGGCGCTGTTCGGCGAAAAATACGGCGACGAAGTGCGCGTGCTCAAGTTTGGCGAGTTCTCGACCGAGTTGTGTGGCGGCACGCATGTGCACCGCACCGGCGACATCGGCTATTTCCGCATCACCAGCGAGGGCGGCATCGCCTCCGGCATCCGCCGCATCGAGGCGGTGACCGGCGAAGACGCAGTCGAAGCCGCGAAAGCCGCGGACCAGACGCTGAAGCGCGTCGCCGCATCGTTGCGCGGCACGCCGGCGGAGCTCGAGGACAAGGTTACGCAATTGATCGAGCGCCAAAAAAAGTTCGAGCGCGAGCTGGCGGCGGCGAAGTCGAAGCTCGCCTCCGGTGGCGGCCAGGATCTCGCGGCCGGCGCGGTCAAAGTCAATGGCGCGAACGTGCTCGCCGTCAAGATCGACGGCGCGGACGCCCAATCTTTGCGCGCGGCCGTGGATGGACTCAAAGGCAAGCTCGGCTCCGCTGTCGTCGTGCTCGCCACCGTCACCGACGACGGCAAGGTCACATTGGTCGCCGGCGTCACCGCGGATCTCACCGGCAAGGTGAAGGCCGGAGAGATCGTGGGCGCGGTGGCGCAAATGGTCGGCGGGCGCGGCGGCGGCCGGCCCGACTTCGCGCAGGCGGGCGGCAGCGATCCGTCAAAGCTCGAGACTGCGCTAGCGAGCGTTGCGGCGATGGTCGCCGGGAAGCTCGGAGGAACCTGAACCCGGAACGGCCGGTCGGAGTGTTCTGTGCTGACGCTCGCGCTGCCTTTCCTCATCCTGCTCGCCGCGGATCCGCCATCGTCGGCCGAGCCCGTCGTGCCCGGCCCGATTACGCCTTCGACGGTAACGCCCCCCGAAGTCGCGCCGCTGCCATTTCCCCTCGACGATCTCGCCGTCACCGCGCCCGAGCCGCGTTTCGTCGCGCCGACTAACCGCGACCGCATCGGCCGCATCTGGGCGCCGGTGCTGATCAACGGCCAGGGCCCGTTCCGCCTCGTGCTGGATACCGGCGCCTCACATAGTGCGGTCACCGCGCGCGTCGCGGCGACCCTCGGCATTGCGACCGATGACCGCCATACGGCGACGCTGCGCGGCGCCACCGGCTCGGTGACCGTGCCGTTGATCCCGATCAAATCGCTCGAAGTCGGCGAACTGCTGATCGAGCCGCGACGCTTGCCGATCATTCCGGATGCGCTCGGCGGCGCCGAGGGCGTGCTTGGCATGGACGGCTTCGACAACAAGCGGATCTTCATCGACTTTCGCCACGACCGGATCACGATCATGCGTTCGCGTTCCGAGCGCGCGGCCCAGGGTTTTGTCACCGTGCCGGTCAAGTTCATGCGTGGGCGACTGTTGGTGGTCGATGCCTGGCTCGGCGGCGTGAAGGTCAAGGCGATCATCGACACCGGCGGGCAGGCAACGCTCGGCAACGTCGCATTGCGCGAGGCGCTCGCTGAACGGCGTCGCCGCCAGGATGCGGCGGCGGTGCCCGATCAGGTGACCGGCGCCACGCTCGATGTGCAGATGGGCAACCGCATCGCGACGCCGTCAATCTCCATGGGCGAGGTACTGGTGCGGAATGCCGCGATGACCTTCGCGGACTTCGAGATCTTCCAGCACTGGAAGATGACGGAGGAGCCGGCCATGCTGATCGGCATGGACGTGCTCGGGCTCCTCGACACGCTCGTGATCGATTACCGGCGGAAAGAACTACAGATGAAACTGCACCGCGGCTAGGCGGCGCGGCGGGTCGGCATCGCAGACTGCTGGCGCTCGGCCAGCCGTCGGCGATTCGTGATCATGCGGTCGTGCAGCTCGTTGATCATCTCGCTCGCTTTCGTGCAGCAGACTCCCGGGATCAGGGCGTGCGCGAAACAGACGAGCCCGCCCCAGATCATCCGCAGCCCGAAGCCCATGGCGCTCGCAAAGTGCTGCCCATAGGTCTCGTTCACGGAGGCCGGGTGGTCGATGAAAAGCCGCTTGATCATGTGCTCCATCATAGTCCCAATAAACTCACAATACCTCCCGTTTATTGCTGCTACGGGTAGCAGAATTGGGAAAATTTGCTAATATCAAGCAATGACCAAACTCGACAAGCTGGACCGCAGCATCCTCGCCCTGATCCAGCAAGACGCTTCGCTCCCCATCCAGCAGGTTGCCGACAAAGTCGGCCTCTCGGTAAACCCCTGCTGGCGTCGCATCCGCCGCATGGAAGCGGAGGGCGTGATCCAGGCGCGCGTGGCGCTCGTCGATCCGGAGAAAGTCGGCCTCGGCCTCACGGTTTACGTGCGCGTCAAGACGCGCGAGCACAGCGCGGAGTGGGCGGAGAAGCTGAACGAGGTCATCGCGGCCATGCCCGAGATCCTCGAATGCCACCGCATCGGCGGCGACGTGGACTACCTGCTCAAGGTGATCGTGCCCGACATCGCGGGCTACGACCGCACCTACAAAGA
>JANNKZ010000271.1:0-6063 GCA_031396515.1 Gammaproteobacteria bacterium | reverse complement strand
GCGCCAGCAGTCCGCGGGCCACCAGAACTTCCGCCCGCAGGCCGGGCGGCGCCTCAGCCGACGGAATGTCACGCAGCAACTGGTCGGTCCGCCGGAATTCCTGTTGCAGGCGCCGGGCGTCATGGTCCTGAAGCAGCACGCGCGCGAGTTCAGCGCGCTCCGAGGGGGAGAGCGCGCCGTCGAGATCGGCCTGAATCAGTTCCTGAAGCCGGTTCCTGTCCATGGTCACAGCAGCTTGCGCAGGGCCAGCTGGTCTTTCAGCAGCTGCCTGGCGGTAAAGAGGCGCGACTTGACGGTCTTGGCGTCGATTCCGAGGATCTCGCCCATGTCCTCGTAATTGCGGTCGACGAAGTACCTGAGCACGATCACGGCGCGGTACTCCGGCTTGAGCTGGTCGACGGCTTCCAGAACCTGCTCGCGCGTCTGCTCATCGCCCAGCAATTCCGACGGTCCGGCGCCCTCATCGGCGATGTGCTCGTCCACGGGACCGCCACTCCGGTCGCGCACGCGCTGGAAGTTGAGCGATTCGTTGATCGCCATACGGTAGATCCAGCTGTAGAACTTGTACTGCGGATCGAAACTTGCGAGGTTCTGATAGGCCTTCATGAATACCGTCTGTGCGATGTCGCGCGCATCCTCGGGATTGCGGAGCATCCGCAATGAAACGTTGTAAACCGGCCTTTCATAACGCTCAACCAGCGTGGCAAATGCCTGCGGGTTGCCTGCCAGGCAGTCCCGCACCGTCGCTGCGTCGAGGTCCTCATTCATCATAACTACACGTCAGGGAGCGTTAAGTTGGCGGGGCGGGGCGGACCTTTGCTGCTCCTAAGTGCCCGAAATCCCTTACTATCCATGGGATGACGCGCGCCGGGGGTCGGCCGCGACGGCCACTCTAGCGTCGCTCCGGAGCCACCCACAAGCACCGAGCCCGGTCGCAGGGGGATACACGACACGTGACCGTGACGACATTCCTGCAGGCTGCCGGGATCGCCATGATCCCCTCGCTGGTGTGGGGATGGTTTTTCGTCTCCCGCAACCCCGAATCGCGCCAGCTGGTCATCGTCACCTTCCTGCTGGGCACCCTGGCCGTGGTGCCGCTCCTGCTGTTCATGGCGGGCCTCGGCGTCCAGCTGCAAAGCCACGAGGCGGCGGCGCTGCCGGACGGCGGCGCAGGCGCCGCCAAACAGGCGCTCAGCCTGCTGGTCTTCCTCGCGGGCATGGCGCTGGTGCTGGTCGGCATCATCAAGCTGTTTCAGCTGATCTCGCGGCGGGTGACTCACCACTCGCTGCGCCTTGGGGCCATTTCCCTGGCGGCGCTGCTGCTGGTGGCGGCGACGCTCAGCCTGGACCAGTTGCGCGAGAATCTCGGCGCGCTCGGCGCGTCGCTGGCGGACCTGTTCCATTTCCTGGTGCTGTTTTCGCTCTTCATGCTCCTGCTGGAACGGCTTGCCGCCCGGACCATCGCCAATGTCGCGATCGCGACGCTCGCCGCCGTGCTCGTCCTGGTGGTGATCAATCCCGGCGCCAGTCTGGCCACCGCCGATGAGGCGAAACTGAGTTCGATTTCCACGATCTTCAGCCTGCCGTTCCTGCTCGAGGTGGTCGAGCAGAACACGCTGACGCTGCGAATCCTGAATTTCATGCAGGTCTACCTGACCTTCGCCGTCATGGCGATCAGCACGCTGCTGGCGGTCGCGCTGGTCCACGTGATCTACCTGCTGCACGAGAACCGCTGGATCAAGGTCGTGCACGGGGCGTCGCTGGCATTCTTCACGCTGCCGTTCCTGGTCTGGGCGATCGCGACCGTCAGTCCCGAATGGCCGCTCGGCGGCGCAATCCATTCAGTACCCCTGCCGGTCAAGATCGCCTGGTACGCGAACATCGCGGTCCTGATTGCGCTGACCATCTGGTCGGTCGTCATCTTCGTCCGCCAGTCGGGTCACGCGGCGCTCAGCCTGTTCAATGGCCTCTACGAAGAGCCGCTGAATTTTCTCGGCGTCGGATTGTTCCTGACGATGTTCGTCGCGGTTTTCTACTGGTTCGGACTCTCGGTAGTGGCTTTCAGCCTGATCTTCCTGGCCTTTGCCGAGGAATATTCCAAGCACCTGATTGTCCGCTTCACCGACGACGACAGCATCCGGTCGATCGACGATGCCATCGAGTTCTCGATCATCGTCGGACTCGCCTTTGCGTTCGCCGAGAACGTCCTGCTGTATTTCCCGCGGCTGCTCGCGGCGGGGGATACGCCGACGCTGGTGTTGCGCTCGGTGCTGACCGTGTTGATGCACGCGGTCGCTTCCGGGATCCTCGGCTATTTTTATGGCCTGGCGCATTTCTCCGCCGACCAGGTTCGGCACCACCACGGCGGCCGGGGCCTGGCTTACCGCTTGCTGCACAAGATTTTCCTGTTTCGCCGCGAGCGCCTGTATCACGAGGCCAAGATGTTCGAAGGGCTCGTGCTCGCGGGTTCCTACCACGCGGCTTTCAATCTCGCGGCGAACCAGGGCCGGGTCACCATCATGCTGGTGCTGGTGGGCGCCGGCTGCGCCTTCCTGTATTACCTGCTGGGGCTGAAATCCAACCGCGAGAAGATCGGCGCGATCTCGGCGGAGCGTGTCCACCCGACATTCGTCGGCAAGCTGAAGCGTCGTTCGCCCTAGAGGATCTTGAGCGACAGCATCCATTCGTCGTCGACTTTCTCGCCGTCTTCGAATCCGGCGGCGTAGCCGAATGACAAGGTCATATCCAGGCGATTGAGCACGGTAAAGCTCAAGTCCACCTGCGCGCCGGCGTCGTAGACATTGCGGCGCTCCGAGCCGTCGGCCGGCGATGCGGTCAGCGCGCCGACGAACAAGGCCGGGCGCGCATGGCTCAGGAAGAAGCCCGGCGTGCCGACTTCCTCGAATCTGAGCGGCGGCAGGTTCAGTTCCAGGATGCTCTTGCCGAAGCTGCGGCCGGCCAGCGCGTCGATCTCGAAACCCGGGAAGCCGTTGTATTCGCGATAGCGCTTGACGTCGCCGTCATCGACATAGTTGTTGCCGAAGCCGCCGAAATAGAAGCTCGCCAGGCTGTTGTCGCGGTTGCCGTCGGTGATGCCGGCCGAGTTGTACAGCCACACCGACGAGTTGCCGAGCGGCAGGGCAAAGCCGAAATCGAAGTCTCCGCGCAACCGGGCGATGTCATCGCCGCCGGCGTGATCGAGATTCGTGACCACTTCCCAGCGGTAGCCCTTCTCATGATCCACGGAACCCTGCGAGCGGCGCGTGTTGGTGTAGGCGAGTGCAGCCTTGCCCGAAATAATCTCGTCGAACCCGGACGGCACGTTCTGGTTGGTCGGCAAGGTGTCCAGGCCGGTGAAATAGGCGGCCTTGAGCGACAAATCGAGGCGACGCGGCTCGTCATGGATCAGCGCGCGATCGTAGCCGGCGATGAATGCGTCGCCCTTGCGGCTGCGCTCGGTGGGACCGAACAGGTCGTAGAAATCCGCTCCGTTGTGCCAGTACTCCCAGGTCCATAGCGGCGTTTTGTAACGCAGCCGGACGTGCGGACTTTCATCTGAGGGCAGATCCTCGTCCCACGAGTAGCTGGCGGCGATGTCGAACCTGTGGAACTGCGCCGGGTCCTCGAAGCGCACGTGATACCCGAGCGCCACCGTGTCGCGATAGCCCTCGATGATCGGATACCCGTCGCCGTAGGTGAGCTCGTGCATCGGCCGGTACTTGCCGCGGCGCGTGATCATGGGCTCGAGATCGACGCCGCCCGGCTGGTCGACGACCCATTCCCGCACGATCGGGTGCTTCTTGGCGATCTGCGCGCCGAGGAAGGTGATGGCGCTGACGTCTTCCAGCGGCTTCGGGTCGATGATCATCGGCGCGAAACCGGTGCCCGTGTATTCCTGGACGATCAATGCGCCATCCGCCATCGGGATCGGGCGGAAGAAACCGGTTTCCGCGTTGCTGACTGCTTCGACTTCCTTCGTCGCGAACTCGTAGCGGAAAATATTGGAAACACCGGTGTAGTAGGAGCTGCCGTACAGGTAACGGCCATCGCGGGTGAAGACGAAGCCTTCCGGGATGGCCTTGCCGAAATCGAACTGCGCGATCGGTTCGACCTTGGCCGCCTGGAGGTCCGCGCGGCGGAACACGCGCAGCGACTGCGAGCCGTCGATCTGCCCGATCGACATGGACAGCATCGAGCCGTCCGCCGACACGTCGAGCTCGTACGGTTCTTCGCCGTAGGGCCAGGTGTAGATCTGGTTCCATTCCGTGTACGGGGGCGGGATGCGAACGAGCGTCACGTAGCCGTTCAGGTGCCGGAGGCCCCAGAGCGACTTGTCCGACTCGTCAAAAACGATGTCGCCGATGCGCGCGTCCCGGATCAGCATGCGCGCGTCGCCCGAGGCGATGTCCACCGACATCAGGTCGCGCCAGGCATTGTTGTCGGCAACGTAGAAGAGCGTCTTCGCGCCCGGATCGTACGCGGTGGATGTCACCCGGTACTTCATCGGGCCCTTGATGTCCGCAAGCTTGCGGATGCTGCCGTCGGCGAGCGAAACGACGCCGGTATAGGCGACGACGCCCGGATACTGGAAGGCGCCGATCAGCGTGTTGGTCGCCGGGTCATGGTAGGAGCGCGATACGGAGCCGAGCGCCTGCCGGATCAGGCGCCGGCCTTGCGTCAATGGATACTGCCGGACCGATTTCAGGTTGGCGGCCTGGAATTCGTGCTCCCAGGCGATCCACTCGTTCCACGCGGTTTCGAGCGGCTTGCCGAAGACTTTTTCGAACTGCTTCGCGTAGTAGCGTTCGCTGTCCTCGCCGCGTTTCAGCCATTCCACGACAGCCTGCGGCGAATACACGTAGGCGAGGTAGCTGTAGAACCGCGTGCCGTACAGGTAGGCGTTGGTGCCGGTCTGGAAGTCCGCGGCCACGCCTTTCGAGACCAGCCCGAGGTTGCTGTAGAAGTGCGCGTCGTCGCGGACCATCGCGCGGAAAACCATTTCGTCGTAAGCGCCCTGGGCGCGGCCGATGCCGCCCGCCATCCAGGTTTCCATGAACGACGCCGCGCCCTCCAGGTACCAGCGCGGCACGCTGAGGCGCGGAATCGACAGGTAGTTGTAGAGAATCGACTCCGGGTGCTCGTCCGTCTGCCGCGGCTTGCCGCCGAAGAACTTGCGCCAGCGCAGGTCCTGGGAGTTGGCGACGTCCATGTTGGCGATATGCACGGCTTCGTGGTTCATCGTCGTGTACATGCGCTCGCTGCCCGGCAGGGTCTCGAGCGTGTGGCTCGGGGGAGCGACGTACAGGGTGATGCCATTGCGCGGCGAGGCGCCGGCGCCCGCGTTGCCGTAGTCCGCGAGATCGGTCATCAGCACGATGCTCTTCTCGTATGGCGTCCAGTTGAACAGACGCCGCTGGAACTGCAGCGAGTTGTAGGTGGTCGCGCCGACGAGGGGCGTCAGGTAGGTCTGGAAAGGATCGAGGTAGAGGAGCTGGAAGTCATCGGTCTCGAGCACGTCCAGCTCGAAGGTGTCGGCGCGAAGCGGCGCGCTGGCCAGGGACCCGGCAAGAAAAAGGGCCGCGAGGGCCTGGAAAGAAAACAGGGCCGCCGGCTTGCGCGCTGGCGGCCCTGTCCGATTCAGCATGTGAACTGGAATCGACTATCGCTACTGCGCAACACCCCGCATGGCGTCGCCTTTCATGGCGTCGTTCTTCATGGAGTCACGGAAGGACTGATTACCGAGCGCTTCGCGGAAGGACTGGTTGCCCAGGGCTTCGCGGAACGACTGGTTGCCGAGCGCGTCGCGGAAGGACTGGTTGCCGAGCGCATCGCGGAACGACTGGTTGCCGAGCGCATCGCGGAACGACTGGTTGCCCAACACTTCGCGGAAGGACTGGTTGCCCAGCACCTCGCGGAAGGCCTGGTTACCGAGGACGTCGCGGAAGGACTGGTTGCCCAGCACCTCGCGGAACGACTGGTTGCCCATGACCTCGCGGAAGGACTGGTTGCCCAGCACGTCGCGGAAGGCCTGATTGCCGAGCGCGTCGCGGAAGGACTGGTTGC
>JANNKZ010000264.1:0-2378 GCA_031396515.1 Gammaproteobacteria bacterium | reverse complement strand
CGATGCCGACCCGATCGACCCGGCGACGGAGCAGCCGGCCTACGTGCCGCTCGGCGAGGTCGCCAAAATCGACCTTAGCCTCGGTCCCAACCAGATCAGCCGCGAGAATGGCAAGCGCCGCGCCGTGATTTCGGCCAACGTGCGCGGGCGCGACCTCGGCTCGTTCGTCGAGGAAGTACAGCGACGGATCGAGGCGGAGGTGCCGCTGCCGGAGGGCTACTGGCTCGATTACGGCGGCACGTTCGAGCAGCTCGAATCCGCTGCCGCGCGGCTGCGCGTCCTCGTGCCGCTCACGCTCGCGCTGATCTACCTGTTGTTGATGGTGACTTTCGGCTCCGCGCGCGACGCGGCCCTCGTGTTTTCGGGCGTTCCGCTCGCGCTCACTGGCGGCGTCGCGGCGCTGGCGCTGCGCGATATTCCGCTCTCGATCTCCGCGGGCGTGGGCTTCATCACCCTCTCGGGTGTCGCGGTGCTGACCGGCGTGGTCATGGTGAGTTACATCCGCGACCTGCGACAGAAAGGCGTCGGTCTGGAAAAGGCCATCATGCAGGGCGCACTCACGCGGCTACGGCCGATCCTGATGATCGCGCTGGTCGCGAGCCTCGGTTTCCTGCCCATGGCGCTCAATACCGGCACCGGCGCGGAAGTGCAGCGGCCACTGGCGACTGTGGTGATCGGCGGAATCCTGTCGGCGACGGTGCTGACGTTGGTGGTATTGCCGGCGTTATATCGCATGTTCAATCGAGTTTGAGCTCTTCTTCAGTTCCGCGCCCTTGCCGACTCCCAATAGAGTCTCACAGGTGCGGTAGCTCGTTTGCTGCTCACGCGGTGTGCCCCCTTTGGGAACTCAGCGGCTTCGCAACCGCAGTGCGTTGCCGACCACGGAAACCGACGACAGGCTCATCGCGAGCGCCGCGATCATCGGGCTCAGCAGCAATCCGGTCCACGGATACAGCAGTCCGGCTGCGATCGGCACGCCGAGCGCGTTGTAGATCAACGCGAAGCCGAGATTCTGGCGCATGTTCGCGACCGTCGCGGCCGATATCGCGTGGGCGCGCACGATCCCGCGCAGGTCGCCCTTGACGAGCGTCACCTGCGCGCTCGAGATCGCGACGTCGGTGCCCGTGCCCATCGCAATGCCGACGTCGGCGGCGGCGAGCGCCGGCGCGTCGTTGATGCCGTCGCCGGCCATTGCGACGCGCCGGCCTTCTCCGCGAAGTCGCCCGATCAGCGCCGCCTTGTCCGCCGGCCGCATCTCGCCGTGCACTTCCTCGATGCCGGTGACGGCTGCGACCGCTTTTGCGGTTGCAGCCGCGTCGCCGGTTGCCATGATCAGCCTGAAGCCAGCGTGTCGGAGCCGCGCAAGCGCCTCCGGCGTTGTTGCCTTGACCGGGTCCGCGACGGCGATCAGGCCGGCGAGCGCACCATCCACCGCCAGGAAAACCACGCTCGCGCCAGTCTCGCGCAGCTCGTTGGCCTGGGTCGCAACCGGCGACGTCTCCACGCCCATTTCGCGCATCAGCGCCGCACTGCCGAGTGCGAGGTCGCGGCCTTCCACGCGCCCCCGCACGCCAAGCCCGGTTCCGGACTCGAATGTCTCCGGCTTGGCCAGCGAAAGCCTCCGGCGGCGTGCCTCGGCGACGATCGCATCCGCGAGCGGATGCTCGCTGCCCTGATCCAGGCTCGCGGCGAGGCGCAACAGTTGCGCCTCGTCGAAGCTGCCGACTGGGACGGCGACACGGAACGCCGGGCGACCCTCGGTCAGCGTGCCGGTCTTATCCACGATCAAGGTGTCGACCGTGCGCAACGTCTCGATCGCCTCCGCATCCCGGAACAGGACGCCAGAGCTCGCGGCACGGCCGGTGGCCACCATGACCGACATCGGCGTAGCCAGGCCGAGCGCGCAGGGGCAGGCAATGATCAGCACCGCCACCGCGTTCAGCACGGCGTAGGTCCAGGACGGTTCCGGTCCGAACCAGCCCCAGGCGAGGAAAGTCAGCACGGCGATGGCGAGCACTGCCAGCACGAACCAGTACGACACGCGATCCGCGAGCCGCTGCATCGGCGCACGCGAGCGCTGCGCCTGGGCCACGAGCTGGACGATCTGCGCGAGCATGGTTTCAGCGCCGACTCGGTCGGCGCGCATGACCAGGCTGCCATTGGCGTTCTGCGTTCCGCCGATGACCCGGCTGCCCGGCTGCTTTTCGACTGGCAGCGATTCGCCGGTCAACATCGATTCGTCGACGCTGGAACGCCCCTCGAGCACCTCGCCGTCGACGGCCACCTTTTCGCCTGGCCGCACGCGCAGCCGGTCGCCGACCTGGATCGCGTCGAGCGGTACTTCCTCTTCGTTGCCGTCCTCCCGGATGCGCCTGGCG
>JANNKZ010000238.1:0-4499 GCA_031396515.1 Gammaproteobacteria bacterium | reverse complement strand
CGATCAGTTCCGCGCCGCCCGCGAAGCGCCGCGCCGCCCTGCCGAGCACATAGAGCCCGCCGAGCACGTGCAGGCCGTGCGCGATCGTCAGCATGTAGAAGAAGGCGATCGCCGGGCTGCCCTGGATGAAGTAGAGCGACGGCCCGACCTGCTGCCAGCCCGCAACCTGCCCAGCCAGGAACGCTATGGTTAGAGTGCCGCCCGCGATCAGGGCGACCTGCGCCATCAGCCGCTGGCCGCGCCCGACCGCCGTGCTCGCTAACTGCAGCGCGATGCTCGCCGCGACCAGCACCCCGGTGTTGATCCACAGGATGTTCGGGATCGTCAGGTGACACCAGCCGACGCCGTGATGCATGCGCATCGCGTAGGCCGAAAGGAACAGGCCGAACAGCGACGTGACGACGGCCATGAAAACCCACAGGCCGATGCGCGCCGGCGAGGACTTGAGCGCGCCGACGTCGCCCGCCTGCTCGCGGTTCTCCCAGGACTTGGCCGTGAGCCGGCTCGCCACCGCGAACCAGACCGCGATGCCGACCAGGAGCGCGATGACGATGGCGCTGTTGCTCAATGGCCCTTTCCGTGGTCGCGGCCCCCGCCGAGCTTCGGATCGACCGGCTCGTTCTGCGGGATGAAGTCTTCCTTCGCGCCCGGCACGCTGTAGTCATAGGCCCAACGGTGCACGACCGGGAGTTTCGGTCCCCAGTTGCCGTGGTGCGGCGGCGTGTCCGGCGTCTGCCACTCGAGCGTGGTCGCACCCCAGGGATTGGGCGGCGCCTTTTCGCCTTTCCACAGGCTCGTGATCATGTTGTAGAGGAACAGCACGACCGACGCCGCGACGATCAGCGCGGCGATCGTGATCGCGGCGTTGATCGTGTGCACGGATTCCGGCAGGAACTCGGTGTTGCCGAGGGCGTAGTAGCGCCGCGGCACGCCGAGGATGCCGAGATAGTGCATCGGCAGGTAAATCGCATAGGTGCCGAGGAACGTGGCCCAGAAGTGCACCTTGCCGAGCCCCTCGTGGTACATGCGCCCGGTGATCTTCGGGTACCAGTGGTAGATCGCGCCGAACACCACGAGGATCGGCGACACGCCCATCACCATGTGGAAGTGGCCGACGACGAAGTACGTGTCGGAGAGCGGCAGGTCCACCGTGACGTTGCCGAGGAAGAGCCCGGTCAGCCCGCCGTGCACGAAGGTGAAGATGAAACCGATCGCGAACAGCATCGGCACGCGCAGGTGGATGTTGCCTTTCCACAGCGTCAGCACCCAGTTGTAGACCTTGATTGCGGTCGGCACGGCGATGATCAGCGTGGTCGTCGCGAAGAAGAACCCGAAGTAGGGGTTCATGCCGCTGACGTACATGTGGTGCGCCCAAACGACGAACGAGAGGCCGCCGATCGCGAGGATCGCCCAAACCATCATCCGGTAGCCGAAGATGTTCTTGCGAGCGTGCGTCGAGAGCAAGTCCGACACGATGCCGAAGGCGGGCAGGGCGACGATGTACACCTCGGGATGGCCGAAGAACCAGAACAGGTGCTGGAACAGCAGCGGGCTGCCGCCGTCGTGGCCCGGGTTCTCACCCATCGAGCTGATCGCCGGCATGAAGAAGCTGGTGCCGATCGTGCCGTCGAGCGTCATCATCACCGCGGAGACGAGCAACGCCGGGAAGGCGAGCAGGCCCAGGATCGTCGCCATGAAGATGCCCCAGACCGAGAGCGGCAGGCGCATCAGCGTCATGCCCTTGCAGCGGGCTTGCAGTACGGTTGTCACGTAATTCAGGCCGCCCATCGTGAAGGCGACGATGAAGATGCCGAGGGAGACCAGCATCAGGATGATGCCGATCCCCGAGCCCGGCGTGCCGGTCGAGATTGCCTGCGGCGGGTAGAGCGTCCAGCCGGCACCGGTCGGGCCGCCGGGCACGAAGAAGCTCGCGAGCAACACGATGACCGCCAGCAGGTAGACCCAAAAGCTCAGCATGTTCATGTACGGGAACACCATGTCCCGCGCGCCGCACATGAGCGGAATCAGGTAATTGCCGAACCCGCCGAGGAAGAGGGCGGTCAGCAGGTAGATCACCATGATCATGCCGTGCATGGTGATGAACTGGTAATACTGGTTCGGGTCGATGAAGTGGAACTGGTCCGGGAAGCCGAGCTGCAGCCGCATCAGGCCCGAGAGCACGAGCGCGATGAGGCCGACGAAGATCGCGACGATCGAATACTGGATTGCGATGACCTTGTGGTCCTGGCTCCAGATGTACTTCGTGAAAAAGGTGGTCGGATCGTGAATCGGGGCGTCACGATCGGCGATTGCGACGTAGGCCATCAGTTCCCCCTTCCGGCCGTCATGGCAGTGCGTGCCGGTTCGGGTTCGAGCGTGTTGATGTAGGCAACGATGTCGTTGATGGCGCGCTCATCGGCGAGCGAATCCGCCATGGTCGCCATCTGCCAGCCGTAGTAGTCCTGCCGGTGCCCGCCGCGGATGCCTTGCTGGAAATTACCGAGCTGCCGCACGAGGTACCAATCCGACATGTCCGCGAGTCGCGGCGCATTCAGCGCCCAGATGCCC
Source organism: Gammaproteobacteria bacterium (assembly GCA_031396515.1). Classification (GTDB taxonomy): domain Bacteria; phylum Pseudomonadota; class Gammaproteobacteria; order Steroidobacterales; family Steroidobacteraceae; genus SCUD01. The sequence continues at coordinate 1,931 of JANNKZ010000238.1, read as the reverse complement.
TGGCCCAGCTGGCCATGGCAGGCGCTGCAGGTCGTGTAAAGCTTGCGGCCGCGATCCACGTCGCCCGCGACCGTCGCCTCGGCCTCGTGGCCAGGCAGCGACTCGATGTAGGCGGTGACGTTCCGGATCGTCGTGTCGTCGGGGAGCATGGAGGCAAAGGCGCGCATCTGCGCGCCGTACGTGTCGTCGATGTGCACGCCGCGCAGGCCGTTGCGGAACGCGTGAATCTGCCGGCGCAGGTACCCGGCCTCCTGCCCGGCGAGGCGCGGGGCGTTGAGCGCGACATTGCCCTCGCCCGACGGGCCGTGGCAGGCCATGCACACCGCGTACTGCGCGGCGCCCGCCGCGGGATCGGCGGCGGCGAGCGCCTGAGTCTCGCTGAAGGTCGGCATGCCGGCAAGCCACTGGTCGTATTCCTCGCGCGGTGTCACGACGACGCGGCCACGCATCACGAAATGGCCGACCCCGCAGAGTTCCTCGCAGAGAATCTCGTATTCGCCCGGCACGGTCGGCGTCAGCCAGAGATACGTGATCATCCCCGGCACCAGGTCCATCTTCACGCGGAACTGCGTGACGGTGAAGTTGTGCAGCACGTCCTTCGAGCGCAGCAGCACCTTGACCGGCTGGTCCACCGGCAAGTGCAGCTCCGGGCTCGCGACCAGCACGTCGTCGCGGCCGAGCGGATCTTCCGGATCCACGCCGAAGGGATTCTCGGGCGTGACGAGCGCGGCGCTGCTGTGGCCGAGCTTTCCGTCGTCGCCCGGGAAGCGGAAGCTCCAGTGCCATTGCTGGCCCACGGCCTCGACGATCGCGGCATCCTCGGGCACTACGACGAACTTGCCCCAGACAAACAGACCTGGGGCAAGCATGGCGGCGACGCCTATGGAGGTGACGATGGTGAGCCACCACTCGAGCTTCTTGTTCTCCGGTTCGTAGGCAGCTTTCTGGTTCTTGTGGTGCCGGTACTTGAGCACTACCCAGGCGAGGAACAAGTTGACCACGACGAAGACGATGCCGGTGACCCAGAAAGTCAGGATCACCGTGTCGTCCATCGTGGTCCAGTTCGACGCGATCGGCGTGAACCACCATGGACTCATGAAATGAAAGATGATGGAGCCGACGACGAGGAGGACCAGAACAACTGCGATCGCCATCGTCCCGCCCCCTTGTTAAGCGCGCACCCGATCGCTTGCGGCTTTGCGGCGACGCCTGACCGCCGTGAATGGATTGACGAAATGACTGTCCACGCCCGCGAATTCGGCCTCGGGGTGCCGGCGGCTCATCATGTGGCGCACGACCGACTCCTGGTCCCTGCGCGCGTAGATCAGGATCACGAACTTGCCGGCTTCGATGTCGTCGTGGAAGCGCTCGAGCTTCTTGTTTTCCTTCTCGACGCCGATCAGCCCGCCTTCCCAGGCCCCGAACAGCGTCGCCACACCGCAGAGCGCGACGTAGACGCCCCACGGGATGTTGGCGAACGGGCCGAAATTATCGAGCAGGACACAGCCGACGACGCCGGCGAACAGGCCGATCGCGGCGCCGAGGAAACCCTCGCGGATGACGTCGAGCGTCTCGAGATAATTGGCGGAGTGGATGTGCCGCTTCTTGAGGCCGGATTCGTCCTTGGCGATCACATGGACGAAAAAATCGTCGAGTCCCACGTCATGCAGGTCATCGGAAACACGCGAGGTGCTTTCGAGTTCCGGCGCAACGTAATACAGGCATTTCATCCGGTTCCCCCCGCGATTTTTGAGTCTCGCACAACCCCCGGGGCTTGGGAAGCCTGCCGGGCTTTCAGCCGGATTTCGGCCTTGCGAGTACCCAGTCGAGCGCCATTTGCTCGTCGGTGAAGACCCTGACGTTGGCGCCGCGATTGGTCGCGACGATCTCGCCGAAGCGGTGCGGATGGATCATCGGTTCGTCGCCGAGTA
>JANNKZ010000185.1:0-9355 GCA_031396515.1 Gammaproteobacteria bacterium | reverse complement strand
ATCCGCGACCCGGCACCCTCAATCCTGCCGCCATTTGGCGCGGTAGGAAAGCCCCAGCGAGATGATGCGCCCGAGCAGCGCAGCGTAATCCATGCCCCCGGCGAGCGCGGCGTACGCAAAATCTTCTTCCTTCTCGACGTTCGGATTGGCGTTCGCTTCAAGGAAGTACGGCGTACCGTCAGCACGCACGCGAAAGTCCATGCGCGCATAGCCGGTCAGGTGCAGCGCGCGGTAGATCCGTCGTGCCAGCTTGTCGAGCCGCGCGGGTAATCCCTCCGGCAGGTCGCGGGCGACGTCGCTGGTGATGCCGTGACGTGCCTGGTAGGCGCGGTCCCATTTTGCCATGCGCGTGGCAATGCCGGCGCGTCCCGCCTTCAGCTCGCCGAAGATGAACTCCCACGGCGGCAGCGTGCGGATGCGCTCGTTGCCAATCACGCCGATGTACAGTTCGCGGCCCTCGACATATTCCTCGACCAGCGTGTCGGACGACGTGTGCTCATGGATGAATTCGATGCGTTCGCGCAGGCGCGCCGCGTCCTCGACGATCGACGCCTGCGAAATGCCGAGCGAGGCGTCCTCGGTCGCCGATTTCACGAACAGCGGATAGCGCAGCCGCGCGGGAATGCGGATCGCCGTGCCGCGGCGGAACACCGCGAATTGCGGCGTCGGGATGCGGTGCCAGGCCAGCAGCTGCTTCGACAGCACCTTGTCGCGCGACAGCATCATGCCGCGCGGATTGCAGCCGGTGTAGGGCTGGCGCAGCAGCTCGAGCCAGGCAACGACGTGCTGGTCATAGGTGACGATGCCGTCGAATTCCTCGAGCAGGTTGAAGCAGACCTGCGGCTTCCACTCGGCGAGCACGGCGCGCAGTTCCGTCAGGCTGTCGCCGATGCCGATCGGGCGCACCTCGTGGCCGCAGGCACGCAGGCAGCTCACGACGTCGTACTCGGTGCGATACTCGGCGGCGTCGCGATCGTGTACGCCTTCGAGCGTCTCGGGCGGCACCAGCGTCTCGTGCACCAGGACGAGGATGCGGAGTTTCTGCATCGTTCAGGCCCGGCCGGCGGCGCGTTCCGCGGCGTCGGCCAGCACCTCCGCCAGCGCCTCGATTTCCGCGCGCCGCGCGAGGCCGTCGCGCCACTCCGGAGCGATCGCCGATGCGCCGTAATAGGCCCCGGCGAGCTGGCCCGCGATGGCCGCAACTGTCGGCGCCTCGCCGCCGCGGCTGAGCGCGATTTCGATGCAGCGGCCCGGATCGTCCGCGGCGTCGAAAGCGTACAGCGTGGCGCCGAGCGCCGACGCCGCGGCGTTCGTTCCGAGCACCACGCTCCGGGGCTTGCGGCCGCGCCACTTTCCCGCGGCGACGTCCTGGACCCGCGGCTTCAGCAGCACCTCTTCCCACATTCCCGGCACGGGCGCGTACATCGGTTCGAGCAGCACTTCCTTGCCCGCTCCCGCAAGCGCGCCCGCGAGGAGCGCTGCGTAGTAACGCACGGCGTCGAGCGTGAGCGGCGCCTGGTGGGAAATCCGCGCGGCGAGCACCGCGTCTTCGATGGCCGCGCGCGGATCCGAGAAGTTCCAGGCGACCGCAGGGCCGATGCGGGCGAGCGGCTCGGCGGAGGCGGACGCGGGATCATGCGAGCCCGCGTACGGATTGCCGGTCCACTGCGCGGTTGCGAGTGCCCGCACCGTCGCCGCGCTCGCACCGACCGCCGCGCCGGTCGCGGACCAGCGGCCGGCACGCTGCCAGGACTGGTAACGCTGCACCTGGTCCGCCGCGTCGTGCCCACCGCACGCGACGTGGCTCTCGGCGAGACAGAGCGCCATCGCGGTGCGGTCGGCCCAGGCGCCCGCGGGCAGTCCGTGCAGCGCGTGGCCGCGCGCCTCGGCCGCGGCAAGCCCGATCAGCATGCCGCGCACGCGGTCGCGGAAATCCGTGGCGGGCGCCGCGAAGCGCAGTGGACCGGGCACCGGTTGGACCGCCGTCCTTCGCTCTGCTCCGCGCCAGCGGCGGACAAAGTCGCTCTGGGCGTCAGTCTCGGGCACAGTCGGCCAGGTGCGTGAGCGCGCCGATCCGCGCCATCGCTCGTTCAGCCGCGCGAGGGCCGCGTCACCATCGCCGCCGGCGTTTGCGAGCCAGCAGCCGGCGACGAGATTGGTGCGGCCGATCCCAGCGCGGCAGTGCAGGTAGATGCGCCGCCCGCCGGCGAGCGCCGATTCGATCTCGTCAAGGATCTCCTGCATGTGTTCCGCCGAACGCGGGATGCCGTGGTCCGGGATCGGCTGACGCATATACAGGACGGGCGCGCGCGAATACGGCGACGGCAGGAAGGCCTCGTAGGGTTCGATCTCGCCCGGTTCGGTCAGGTCGATGAAGCAGTCGATGCCGGCAGCGAGCAGCCTGCCGATGCGGTCCAGCGTCGCCGGCTCGCTCGCGCCGCCCGGATACTCGCCGGCGAGGATCCGGCCGGGCTCGAGCCAATAGCTGTTCGGCAGCGGCGACGGCTGTTCGGGCACGTCAGGCGCCGGCCGTTCCGGGCCGGCGTTCGAGCGCGGCGAAGTCGAAGGCCGCCGGGTCCGCAAGATGCGAGGATTCGACATTGCAGAGCGCGGTGAAGATCGAATCGACGCGGCCCGGGCTCTCGCGATCCCAGCCGGCGAGCATGCGCGCAATCGCTTCGCGCTGGAGGTTCGGCTGCGAGCCGCAGAGCGTGCAGGGAATGATCGGGAATGCGCGCGCGCGCGCGTAGCGCGCGATCTCGCGCTCCGGCACGTAGCAGAGCGGACGGATCACGACGTTGGTGCCGTCGTCGGACAGGAGCTTGGGCGGCATCGCCTTCAGTCGGCCGCCGTGAAACAGATTGAGGAACAGGGTCTCGACGATGTCGTCGCGGTGATGGCCGAGCGCGATGCGCGTGAAGCCGTGCTCGCGCGCGTGGCGGTAAAGCGCGCCGCGGCGCAGCCGGCTGCAGAGTCCGCACTGCGTGCGGCCCTCGGGGATCACGCGCTTGACGACCGAGTAGGTGTCCTGCTCGATCACTTGGTACGCCACTCCCTGCGACTCGAGGTAGTCGGGCAGCACGTGCGCCGGGAAGCCGGGATGCTTCTGGTCGAGGTTGACGGCGGCCAGCTCGAAGCGGACCGGCGCCGCGCGCTGCAGCGACAGCAGCATGTCGAGCAGCGTGTAGGAGTCCTTGCCGCCCGACAGGCAGACCATCACCCGATCGCCCTCGCCGATCATCCCGAAATCAGCGATCGCCTTGCCGACCAGCCCGCGCAGGCGCGCGGCCAGGCGGCGGAAATTGGCGGAGGTTTCGCGGGTGGCCGGGATCATGTCGACATTCTAGTTTTCGGTGAGGTACTTGCGTTCCAGGTAGCGCAGGAACGGCGCCGCCGACAGTGGCCGGCCCGAGGCGTGCTGCACGAGTTGCGGCACGCCGAGGCTCGCGCCCAGCGAATGCACGCGCGTGCGCAGCCACTGCAACAGGCCGCCGAATTGGCCCGCGGCGATTTCCGCCTCGACGCCCGGCAGTTCGTCGCGGATCGTCTCCCAGAGTTGTCCCGCGACCACCGCACCGACGCCGTAAGACGGAAAATGACCGAAAGAGCCGATCGCCCAGTGGATGTCCTGGAGGCAGCCCTCGAGATCCGAGGCGGGCACCAGGCCGAGGCGATCGGACGACAGTTCGTTCCACGCCTCGCGCAGGTCCTTCACCGCGAGTTCGCCCGAAAGCAGCCGTCGCTCGATTTCGTAGCGCATCCAGATGTGCGTCTGGTAGGTCAGCTCGTCGGCGTCCATGCGGTTCGTCCCGCGCATCACGCGGTTGAGCCGGCGGTACAGGTTGTCCTCCGACCATTCGGGGCCCGAGGCGCCGTAATGCTTTTCCAGCAGCGGACGCAGATAGGTGACGAAGGCGCGGCTGCGGCCGACGATCATCTCGAGCAGCAGCGACTGGCTTTCCTCGAGCGCCATGCCGCGGTCCTGGCCGACCGGCTGATCCACCCATTCCGCCGGCAGGCCGAGGTCGTAAAGCGCCTGGCCGGTTTCATGCAGCGCGCCGAGCAGGCCCTGGAACGGATCCTTGAGTTCGTACTTGGTCGTGATGCGCATGTCGCCGGGCACGCCCTCGGTAAAGGCATGGTCGCTGTCGTCGAAGCGGCCGCGGTCGAACGGAAACGCGAGCGCTTTCATGACGTCGATACAGAGCCCGCGCTGGCGGCTGGCCGAGAAACGCCCCTCGATCGGCAATGGCGGTTTCTCGGCCTGCAGGTCGATGGCTTCCGTCACGAGGCCGGGCAGGCGCTGGGTCAGCGGCGTGAAAATCGCGTCGATGTCGCGCGCGAGCAGGCCCGGCGTGAACTCGTCGGCGAGGGCGTCCCAGGGTTCGAGCGAGAAGCGCTGGCCGAGGAGTTCCGCCTTGCTGCGGACGAGCTTGATGGTCTCGTCGAGCTGCGGCGCGAGCACGCCGAAATCGTTCGCCTCGCGCGCTTCGCGCCAGCGCGATTCCGCGCGCGCGAAGGCCTTCGCCATGCGCGCAATCAGCGATTGGGGCGTCGCGATCGCGTGGTCGTGAAGGCGGCGCATCTCGCGCAGGTTTGCGGACTGCCAGCCGGCGAGCGACTGGGCGTTCGCGTCGGCGCGGTCGAGGAGCCGCGAGATCCGGGGTGAGACCAGGAGCGTGTGGGACTCGATTTCGAGCGCGGCGAGCTGGTCGCCCCGAAGGTCCGCACTGCCTCGCGGCATCGTGACAGCGGCGTCCCAGCGCAGGATCGACAGCACGCCCCGGAAGGCATGGAGCCGCCGGAATTCCTGTTCGAGCTGCTGATAGGGGCTCGCCGTCGCCATGTGCTCTCCTGTGGCGCCGGGAACCTCGGGGGGCTGATGCGCGCGGTCGATTCTACCAGCCCGGACCCTGCCGGGCCGGATGCAGGAGCTAAAACCCCTTATCTTTCAGATACTTGCTTAGCCGTGGCTCGGCTTGACACCCGCGAGGTCCGGGGTCTGCTGCTCCAGACTCTCCAGCCGCCGGGCGAGCGTCTCGGGTGACTTGGTATAGGGGGCGAGCAGCGCATAGAACGACGGCACGACGTAGAGCGACAGCAGCGTCGAGAAAGCGACGCCGAAGATGACGACGACGCCGATCGCGGAGCGGCTGGCCGAGCCGGGCCCGCCCGAGATGACGAGCGGCACGGCGCCCGCAATGGTCGCGATCGAGGTCATCAGGATCGGCCTCAGTCGCACCGACGCGGCCTCGGCGATGGCATCGCGGATCTCCCGGCCCTCGTCCCGCAGCTGGTTGGCGAAGTCGACGATCAGGATGCCGTTCTTGGCCGCGAGGCCGACCAGCATGACGATGCCGATCTGGCTGAAGAGATTCAGCGTCTTGCCGGCGAACCAGAGACCGAGCAGCGCGCCGGTCACCGCGAGCGGCACGGTCAGCATGATCACGAAGGGATGGATGAAACTCTCGAACTGCGCGGCCAGCACCAGGTAGACGATCAGGAGCGCCATCGCGAACGTGAAAAGCACCGCGCCGCCCGCGGTCATGAACTCGCGCGACTGCCCCTTGTAGTCGATCTGTGCGACCTCCGGCAGCTCCTCGGCCGCCGTCTTCTGCATCCAGTCGATCGCCTCGCCGAGCGTGTAACCGGCGGCGAGGCTCGCCGAGATCGTGATCGCCCGCAGGCGGTTGAAGCGGTTGAGCGTGCCGGGCTCGGCGACCTCGGTGAGGCTCACGATCGAGGACAGCGGTACGAGCGCCCCGCTCCGGCCGGAGCGCACGTAGAGATTCTCCAGGTTCGCGGGCGCGGCGCGGTCGTCGGCGCGGGCCTGCAGCACGACGTCGTATTCTTCGCCGTCCTCGACGAAGGTCGTGACGCGGCGCGATCCCATCATGGTTTCGAGAGTCGTGCCGATCTCCTCGGTCGAGACACCGAGGTCCGCCGCCCGCTCGAAGTTGATCGCGACGCGGAGCTGTGGGCGCGTCTCCTTGTAGTCGGAATCCGCGTCGAGGACGCCGCGGTTCTCCGCCATGCGCGCGAGCATGCGGTCGCGCCAGCCCGCGATCTCCTGGTAATCCGGTCCGCCCAGAACAATCTGGAGTGGGCGGCTGTTGCTGCGGATGAGGCCGGAGCGGACAAAAGGCGTCGCGCGCACGGTCGGTATCGCGGCGAGTTCACTCCGAAGCGAGGCGACGATCTCGCCGGTGGTCGCGTCCCGCTTGTCCCAGTCCTGCAGGAAGATGATGACCTGGCCGCTGTTCATGGCGTCGCTCGAACCGAAGAAGCCGGGCACGCGCGTGTTGACGCGCTGGATCGGCTGGTCCGGACCCGTCAGCGGCGTCAGCAGGGACTCCACTTTCTTGATCTGCTCGACGGTGTAGTCGTATCCCGCGCCCTCGGGCGCCTCGACCGTGATGAAGAACGCGCCGCGGTCCTCACCCGGGGCGAGTTCCTTGGGCACGACGGTGAACAGCAGCAGGCTTAGCAGCGAGCTTCCGGCGAGCACCGCGCCGAAGATCACGGGCCGGCCGATGGTCGCCGCGACCTGACGGCGGTAGCCGGCCGCGAGCCGCGTCAGGCGCGCCTGGATCCACGCATTGAGCCCGCGCGGCTCCGTGTGCGGGCGGATCAGCATCGAGGACATCATCGGCGTCAGCGACACCGCGACTAAGCAGGAGATCGCGACCGCGCTCGCGAGCGCGACGGAGAGTTCCCGGAACAGGCGCCCCGTGTTCCCTTCCATGAAACCCACGGGCAGGAACACGGCGACCAGCACCGCGGTCGTCGCGATCACCGCGAAAGCGACCTGGGCCGTGCCGCGCTTCGCCGCGACCAGCGGCGGCTCGCCGCGATCCGCGCGGCGCTGGATGTTCTCGACAACGACGATCGCGTCGTCGACGACCAGGCCGATGCAGAGCACGATCGCGAGCAACGTCAACAGGTTGATCGTGAACCCGAAGGCCCAAAGCGCCGCGAACGCCGTCACCAGGCAGACCGGGATGGTGACCGCGGGAATCAGCGCCGAACGGGCGCTGCCGAGGAACAAGTAAATCACGACGATCACGAGTGCGATCGCCTCGAACAGCGTCTCGAACACGCGCGCGACCGCCGCGTCGATGAACAGCGTCGAGTCGAACGCGACGAAGATGCGCGTGCCCTCGGGAAGGCTCTTCTGGATCTCCTCGGCTGTGGCGCGGGCGGCGCGCGCGACGTCGAGGCTGTTCGCGGTCGAGGTCTTGACGATGCCGAGCCCGAGGTTCTCGACACCGTTGCTGCGAAAATAGGACCGGCGCTCCTCGGAGGCGCGCTCGACCCGGGCGACGTCCCCGAGCCGCACCAGGTAACCGCCTTCTCCCTTGGCGAGCGTCAGCTTCGCGAAATCCGACGGCTCGCGGTAGCCGCGCGTAACGCGGAGCGTAAAGTCCCGGTCGGTCGACTCGATCGAGCCTGCGGGCAGTTCGACATTCTCCCGCTCGAGCGCGTCTTCGACGTCGGCGACCGTGAGCCCGCGCGCGGCGAGCGCAGCGCTGTCGAGCCACACGCGCATGGCGTAGCGCTGGCCGCCGCCGATGCGAACGCGCGAGACGCCGTCGAGCGACGAGAGCCGGTCGACGACGTAGCGGTCCGCGAAGTCGGTGAGCTCGAGCGTATCCATCCGCGTCGAGCTCATGTTGAGCCAGAGGATCACGTCGGAGTCGGACTCGGCTTTCTCGATGTCGGGCGGGTCGGCCTCCTGCGGCATGCGGTCGACGACGCGGCTGACCGCGTCGCGCACGTCGTTCGCCGCGGCCTCGATGTCGCGGTCGAGCGAGAACTCGATGCTGATGCTGCCTTCGCCGTTGCTGCTCTGGGACTCGATAGTCTCCACGCCTTCGATGCCCGACAGCGCGTCCTCGAGCACCTGGGTGATGCGCGTCTCGACGACGGCGGCCGACGCGCCCGGGTAGTCGACGGATACCGAAACGACGGGCGGATCGATCGCCGGCAGCTCACGAAGCGTCAGGCGCGTGTAGGCGATCACGCCGAGCACGACGAGCAGCAGGCTCATCACGGTCGCGAGGACCGGGCGGCGGATCGAAAGGTCGGAGAGGACCACGCTACTCGCTGGCTGCGCCCGCCGCGGGCGCGGACGCAACGCGCGCGCCCTCGCGCAGCTTGACCGCGCCCTCGGTGACGATGGTCTCGCCGATGGCGAGTCCCGAGGTGATCTCCACCTCGCCGCGGCGCCTCGAGCCGAGCGCGACCGTGACGCGCTCCGCGACTTGGTCCTTCGATACGCGGTACACGAATGCTTCCGTCCCGATCTGGATCACCGCAATTTCTGGCACCACGATCGTCTGCCGCGGCGCCTGGTAAAGACGTACGGCCAGCAGCATGCCGGGCCGCAACAGGCGTTCCGGGTTCGGCATCTCCGCGCGCACGGCGACCGAGCGCGTCACCGGGTCGACGCGCGAATCGACGCTCGCGACCGTTCCGGCGAACTCGCGATCCGGATAGGTCTCGCTGTGGGCCGCGACGTCCTGACCGCGCGCGAGCACGGCGAGGTAGCGCTCGGGGACCGAGAAATCGAGCTTGATGACGGAGATGTCGTCGAGCGTCGCGATCGGCGTGCCCGGTGTCACGAGCGATCCCGGGCTGACCTGCCGCAGTCCGAGCACGCCGTCGAAGGGCGCCGTGATCACACGGTCCGAGAGCTGCGCGCGGACGACGTCCATGCGCGCCTTGGCCGCATCGCGCGACGAGCGCTGCGTGTCGAGCTGGCTTTCGGAAATCACCTTGGTCGGCGCGAGCTCCAGGCCGCGCGCGAGCTGGCGTTCCGCGTCCTGGTAGGCCGCGCGCGCCTCCTCGAGCCCGGCGAGCTGGGCGCCGCGCGACAGGTCGACGATCACGTCGCCTGCCCGCACGATGTCGCCGCTGTCGAAGCCGACCCTGCGCACGGTTTCGCTGACTTTCGCCGTCAGGGTGACGGACTCGTTGGCGCGCGCGGTACCCAGCGCCTCAACCGTGTCGCGCCATTCAACCGGCGCGACGCGCGCGGTGACGACGGCGGTCGCCGGCGGTGCTTCGCCCGCTTCGGGTCCGTCCTGGCCGCAACCCGCGAGCAGCGCGGAGAGGGCCAGCGCGAGAATGTTGCGTAAAACTCCGGCCATCAAAGGAATGCTACCCGATTGCCCTTGACCGCCGCGTGTCAGCGGCTTGCCAGCCATTGGGCGATGGCCGCCGGCAGGAGTTCCTGCGCGCTGCGGCTGACATAAATGCCGATGTGGCCGCCGTCGAACTCGAGGGTCGAATAGTCGCGGCTGCCCGTGAGGCTCGCGAGCGGACGCGAAGCCGACGGCGGCACCAGGTGATC